>JAWWAT010000292.1:0-4853 GCA_033721635.1 Marinobacter sp.
GCCGACATTTTCTGGAAGCGGCCCCATACACCTGCTCATGTCTACAAATGTGTTGCTGCCTGCTGGCAGTTTTGTTGTTTTTGTAGGTCGGGTTAGCTGACGGCGTAACCCGACAGATTGGCGGGGTGGCCTGGCTTTTTTGTCGGATTACGCCCTTGGCTAATCCGACCTACGATTGTTTTTTCGCATGCTGCCGCTGAAAAGCATGCTTGCTAAAAGCGTTAACTCTGAGCTTCGTAGAACCGGTTGAGACACCCTGTCCAAAAATGTAGACGGCCAAGGATGGCCGGCGCCAAGCGCACATGGATGTGCTCGTAGCGGTTTTTGGACAGGGTGTCTCAACCGGTTCATCCCGCAAAACAAGCAATCCCATAGGCGGGCCCCACCAAACCCAGAAAGCCTACAGGCGGGCCACCCCAAACGTATTAGGTCGCAACTGCCGCGCCTCGGCTTCCCGGCAAACGTCCAGAACCAGGGCCAGAACACGCCGCGTATCGCGCGGGTCAATCAGCCCGTCATCCCATAATCGGGCTGTGCCAAAAAGCGCCGTTGAGCCCTCCTCCAGTTTCTTGGCAGTCGCCTGCTCCAGAAAATCCAGTGTCTTCGGATCCGGCTCCATGCCGCCGCGACGTTGCTTGTCCTCTGCCAACATGCGCATAACCTTTCCGGCCTGGGCCGGGCCCATAACGGCTGTTCGGCTGTTGGGCCAGGCGAAGATGAACCTTGGGTCGAGACCCCGCCCGCACATGGCATAGTTACCTGCACCATAGGAACCACCGATCACAATTGCGACCTTTGGCACCCGACAATTGGCTACGGCCTGGATCATTTTCGAGCCGTGCTTGATGATGCCGTTCTGCTCCGAGTGGGTGCCCACCATGAAACCGGTTGTGTTATGCAGGAACAGCAGCGGCGTTCCGGCCTGGTCGCAGAGCTGGATGAACTGCGCCGCTTTGGCGGATCCGGCCGGGGTGATCGGGCCGTTGTTGCCGATGATGCCAACTGAATGACCCTCGATACGGATGGTGCCGCACACGGTCTGGTCGTCGAACTCGTTCTTGAAGTCCATGAACTTGGAGCCGTCGGCGATTCGGGCAAGGATTTCCCGAACGTCGTAGGGTTTTTTCGAATCTGCCGGAATCACGCCCAGGAGTTCATCGGCCGGGTAGAGTGGCTCCTCCCATTTAAGTTCTCGCTGCGGGGGCAGTTGCTCATTCCAGGGCAAGGCTTCGAGGATGTTTCTCGCCTGTCGTATACCGTCGGCATCGTCTTCGGCCAGGTATTCGGCGGTTCCTGCTACGGTGGCGTGCATTTCGGCACCGCCAAGTTCCTCGTCGGTGGCAACTTCACCGGTGGCTGCTTTCAGAAGCGGTGGGCCGGCCAGGAACATCTTGGCCTGCTCGCGCACCACGATCACGTAGTCGGACAGGCCCGGCTGATAGGCGCCGCCGGCGGTGGCGTTGCCGTGGACAACGGTAACCTGGGGAATGCCCGCGGCCGACATGCGTGCCTGGTTGGCAAAGCCCCGCGCGCCGAGCACGAAAATATCGGTAGCGTAGTTAAGGTTGGCGCCGCCGCTTTCAGACAACGATACCACCGGCAACTTGTTCTCCATGGCGATTTGCTGCAGCCGCAGGGTCTTGTCCAGGCCGGCTGGCGTAATGGTACCGCCCTTGATGGCGCTGTTGCTGGCAACGACGAGACAGCGGATGCCGCTGACATAACCAATACCGGCGATGATACCGCCGCCGGCCATGCTGCCGTCCTTGTCATCGTGCATCTTGTAGCCGGCGAGTGAGCAGAGCTCCAGGAACGGTGTGCCCCGGTCCAGCAGTCGATTGATGCGATCCCTCGGGAGCAGCTTGCCGCGCTTGGTGAACTTCTCCCGGGCCGCTTCCGCCAGATCCAGCACCTTCTGCTCAACGTCCCGAAACGTGGTGATATGGGCGTCCATGGCTTCGGCATTGGTGCGGAAGTCTTCAGACTGGGAGCTCATTGTGGATTCAAGTACCTGCATGGTCTGCTCCTCAGTCGTCGCTAAGAACTTTCGGGGTGACAGCCCTGTGAAAGCCGTTGTAGGGCTCGTTGTTCTTGGCCTTCGGCAACGGCCAGACCCGGCCACCGTGGGATGCTCCGCCATCGATCCGCAGGCAGTCGCCACTGATAAACGCCGCCCCCGGACTAAGCAGGAAACAGATGGCAGAGCTGACTTCGGATTCGGTACCCATCCGCTTGATCGGCACGTTATCGCCAAGGCTGCGGATCCACTGCTTCATATGTTCGGGGTAGTTATCCATGCCGCTGGAAGCAATCCAGCCCGGAGCGACCGCATTCACCCGAACCCCGGATGCGCCCCATTCAACGGCAGCCGTCTGAGTAAAGTTCACCATCCCGGCCCGGGCGGCACCGGAGTGCCCCATGCCCGGCATGCCGCCCCACATATCGGCCACGATATTGACGATGGCACCTCCGGTTTTGGACAACGCCTGAGTGTAGGCTTCCCGGGCCATCAAAAAACCGCCGGTCAGATTGGTGCGAACGACCGTCTCCCAGCCTTTCTGGTTGATTCCGGTCAGCGGTGCCTGGAACTGCCCACCGGCATTGTTTACCAGTCCGTTCAGACCGCCGTGTTCGGCAATGATCGCTTTCACCGTGGCTTTGACTGATTCCTCCTCACGGATATCGCAGACATGGGCAGATGCGATGCCACCGTCCTCGATGATCTCTGCTTTCACGGATTCCACTTTCTCGGGCTTTCGGCCCACCAGGGCTACTCGCCCACCCAGGGCGGCGAGTTCGTGGGCGGTACATCGACCAATGCCTGAACCGCCGCCAGTGACGATAAACACCTGACCTTTAAACAGGTCCGGATGAAAAACAGATTGATAGCTCATAAGTTGAAGACCTTTCCAAACGTTCGGGCGCTCTGGTTGGTGGCGCGCTCCAGGACTGTGAGCAGCATGGATGCTGCGATCAAGCCTACACGGACGTATTCACGGCGTGTCTTGGAGCGTGCCACCAACCAGAGTGCATGCACCAATAAATCAATCTTTAACCAAGCCCGAAGGAACAGGCACCGGAAACTCCAATAGCTGCTGCGCAAACGCCTTCCCCTGAGGATCAATCCGCAAGCTGGCGACACCGCCGCCACCAAGACTGTGCTCCAGCAGAAAATTGATGGCCTTCAAACCGGGCATAGCCCAGCGGGTGACCCGACCGTTTTCCGGATTCAGGGTATGGGCCATCCAGTCCGCAACTGCCGCTTCCGTCAATGCGGTTTCGATAAACGGCAGATACTCTGGCTTGCGAGCAATTACGCCGATGTTAGTGTGGTCCCCCTTATCGCCACTGCGGGCCCAGGCAAGGTTAACCAGCGGCACAGTAGTTTCGGTGGCGCCGGTTTCGTGAGTGAACGACTGCGGCTGGAGGTCCGCGCTGTCGAAGCCGCCGCTGGTTTCAACCTCGACGGTTTGCCGCTCACCACCCAGATCCACAGATACCTCGACTTCTGTTTTCGGCACCAGGCAGGAAAAAAGCCGGATCTTCGGCCAAACGGTCGGACGACCGCCGACAATCCCGGTAATCCCTGGCGCCATGCCCGTAGCCGCCTGAGCGATTTCCCGGGAGAAGAGCACCAGCGCCTCCTTCTTGGGATGGGCCGTGCTGATTTTGACCACCAGCTCCCGGCAATCCTCACCCCGGCCGTGAGCGCCATAAGTGGTTTCGGTACCCAGAAGCTCGATACTGGTCTCGCTGTAATCGGGCAGGCCACGCTCGCCGAACATGCGGGAGGTCTTGGCCAGAATGGCCTGGGCCACGGTCTGGGCTTTGGCCCTGGCGTTCATGCCAGCCAGAAGGAAAGTAACCGTGCACTTGAAGCCGTCCGGCCAGGTGCCCGATACCTTGTAGCTATCCGTAGGCGGAAGGCCCCGGGCGCCCCGGACCTGAACCTGGTCTTTGCCCATTTCCTCCAGCTTAACGCCCGTGAAATCGCAGGTGACATCCGGCAGCAGATAGGCTCTGGGATCGCCAATCTCATAGACCAGCTGTTCGGCCACAGTGCCCCGGCTCACCAGGCCGCCGGTGTCCTCGGGCTTGGTGATAAAGAAGCTACCGTCGGCACTCACTTCGGCAATCGGGAAACCCATGTTGGCGTAGCCACCGGCCACCTCTTCCCAGTCGGTGAAGTTGCCGCCCGTGGCCTGGGCACCGCATTCAAGCAGATGCCCGGCCAGGCTACCCTGGGAGAGTTTGTCGTAATCCTGCCAGCTCCAGCCGAATTCATGGACCAGAGGCGCCAGCACCAGAGCGCTGTCAGCAACCCGGCCGGTAATAACAATGTCGGCGCCTTGCTCCAGGGCGGCAACCAGGCCGGGCGCGCCCAGGTAGGCATTCAGGCTGACCATCATCGGTGGCATTGGCTGGCCAGAGGTCATCTCCGTGATGCCCATATCGGCCAGCCTTTTCTTTTTCGTCAGCAGGTCGTCGCCCAGAACCAGGGCGATCTTCATGTCCACGCCCGCCTTTTCGCATAGGGCCTGAAGAGCGTCTCGACAAGCCACCGGATTCACGCCGCCGGCGTTGGCCAGCACCCGAACGCCTTTGTCCCTGATGTCGCCCAGCAAAGGGCCCATCACCGTCTGTACGAAATCCCGCGCATAGCCCTGGGAAGGGTCTTTCATTTTCTGGCCGGCCATGATGGACATAGTGATCTCGGCCAGATAATCGGCAACGAGATAGTCGATGTTGCCTTTATGAACCAGTTGCGCGGCAGCGGTTTCCGTATCGCCCCAGAAGGCGGCGGAACATCCGATGCGAACAGTGTTAGGGGATTCAGCCATCTTCCTTTGCCC
>JAWWAT010000293.1:0-4849 GCA_033721635.1 Marinobacter sp.
GAAATATGAATCAGTGACAGAGGAATATCGGTTTCCCCAATCAGTCGCTGTTCCATACCACCACTGGCACCGAGCCAATACACCTGGTGCCCTCGTGCCTCGAGTGCCCGTGCTGTGGCCAGGGCCGGGAAAACGTGGCCTCCGGTACCACCAGCCATCAACAGGAAGCGGCGCTGTTCAGTCATACACCGCACCTCCCCGCGTCTTCGGACCGGACTTCTCACGGGCGAGCTTTTCCTGATCGAGACGCTCCATTTCCACACGGGCCAAAATACCAATGCAGATGCAGGTGATCATCAGGCTGGACCCGCCGTAGCTGACCAGCGGCAGGGTCAGACCCTTGGTGGGCAACAGACCGGTACTGACCGCCATGTTGATCCCTGCCTGCAGGCCGATCAGCAGAGTCAGTCCGTAGGCGAAACAGGCGCCGAACGGCATATCCGCTTTCTCTGCCCGGCGGGCAATAACGAACCCGGTCACAACCAGCAAGGTGAAGAGGCTAAGCACCAGCAGGGATCCCAGCAGACCGAACTCTTCCGCGATAATGGCGAAGATGAAGTCGGTATGGGCCTCTGGCAGATAGAACAGCTTCTGGATGGAGTTACCCAGGCCTACACCGCCCCAGTCTCCGCGGCCAAAGGCGATCAGCGACTGGGTTAACTGGTAACCGCTATCGAACTGGTCTTTCCAGGGGTCTAAATAACTGACCACCCGTTTCAGGCGGTAGGGCTGGGTGACGATCAAAATGGCACCCAAAACCACCAGCGTGCCAATAAGTGGCACGAAGCGGCTGAGCCGAACACCGCTCAGGAAAATCATGCCCGCCGCGGCCGTCACCAGCACCACCGTGGCACCAAAGTCCGGCTGGATGACCAAAAGAACCGAGGCCAGACCAAGAACAACCAGCGGCTTGAGGAAGCCGGGCCAGGTATTGAGCAGTTCGTCCCGGCGACGGACCACGTAACCTGCCAGATAGGCAATCAGACACAGCTTCGCCACTTCCGAAACCTGGACGTTAAACAGACCAAACGGGATCCAGCGGGTGGAGCCGTTAACGGTACGCCCCAGAGGTGTCAGCACCAGAACAAGAGCCAGCAGACCAATGCCCAGAAGCAACCAGCCGCTGCGCTCCCACCAGGCCACCGGAACGTTCACGGCGACCAGCGCCATCAGGCAGCCAAGACCGGCAAACATCAGCTGGCGAATCACATAGTGGTAACTGTTGCCCATGGTTTCGGCGGCCATGTCCATGGATGCCGAGGAAATCATGACAACGCCCATGACCAGCAAGGCCACCGAACTGATCACCAGCACTGGCAGTGGCTGGACCTCGCCCAGCCATTGGTTCCGGTTCTGCAGGGAAAGATCTGCGTGCATCACAGGGCCTCCACCAGAGAACGGAACTGCTCACCGCGATCAAGATAATCACGGAACATGTCAAAGCTCGCGCAGGCCGGCGAGAGCAATACCCGATCCCCGGGTAGTGCCAGCTCCGCAGAACGGGAAACCGCCTCGGCCAGGCTGTCCATCCGGTGAACCGGAATACCGCTGCCCAGAACATCGGCAATAGCCGGCGCATCGCGACCGATCAGCAGCACGGCCCGACAATGAAGGGCAATGGGCGCTTCCAGGGCGGTAAAATCGGCACCTTTACCGTCACCCCCGGCGATCAGCACGACTTTGCCATGATCCGGTGCAAGGCTTTCAATGGCGGCCACTGTAGCTCCGACATTGGTGCCCTTGGAATCATTGATGAAATCCACATCGTTCAGCCGGCGCACAAACTCGCAGCGATGCGGCAGCCCCGGAAATTCCCGGGCGACTGCCAGCATCACATCCATGGGCAGGCCCGCTGCATGGCCCAATGCCAATGCCGCCATCACGTTGCTGATATTGTGATGCCCCATCAGCTTCAGTTCGCTCGCCAACAGAAGGTTATCGAAGCCAAAGGTAATCCAGGTGCCCTGATCATCGTCACGGGTGCTGAACGTTTCTGGATTCACCCGGTGGAAACCGAAACACAGGAACCTCAGGTTGTCCCTTGCCATGGGGGTGCTCAGGGCGTCGTCCAGATTAACGATGGCGTTCTTGCAGCCTCTGAAAATTCGCTGCTTGGCCTGGAAATAGGCCATCTTGTTCGGGTAACGATCCATGTGATCATCGCTGACGTTCAGTACCGTCGCCGCCAGGGCGTTCAGTTCGTCAGTGGTCTCAAGCTGGAAACTCGACAGCTCGAGTACATACAGATCGGCGCCCTGCCCCAGAAGATCCAGCGCGGGCGTGCCGATATTGCCGCCGATGCCGACTTTCCGGCCCGCGGCTTTCGCCATTTCACCCACGAGGGTGGTGACGGTGGTTTTACCGTTGGAGCCCGTGATGGCCACGATGGGCGCATCGGCCGCCTCGGCGAACAAATCAATGTCGCCGCGGATTCTTGCGCCCTGATTTGCGGCTGCGGCAATGGCCGGCTCCGCAATGCTGATGCCCGGACTCACAACCAGTTCGTTGAAACCGGCAAACAATTCTTTGTCGAAGGTGCCCAGGTGGACCGGAATATCCGGCCAGTCTGCCTTCAGTTGATCAAGCCCCGGAGGAGCTGTCCGGCTATCGGCCACAGCCAGGTCCCGTCCCTGTTCGGACAGATAGCGCACGCAGGAAAGCCCGGTTTTACCGAGCCCCACGACCAGTGTGCGACGATCCGAAACAATGACACTCATAGTTGCAGCGACTTCCTATCTCAGTTTGAGACTGGCGATGCCAATCAGGACCAGAACAACGGTGATCACCCAGAACCGGACAATCACTCTCGGCTCCGGCCAGCCTTTCAATTCAAAATGGTGATGCAGCGGCGCCATGCGGAAGATCCGCCGGCCGGTCAGACGGAACGACGCAACCTGCAGGATCACCGATATGGTCTCCATCACGAACACCCCGCCCATGATGAACAGGACAATTTCCTGGCGAACAATAACCGCCACCACACCCAGGGCTGCCCCGAGGGCCAGAGCGCCCACATCCCCCATGAACACCTGGGCGGGGTAAGTATTGAACCAGAGAAAGCCAAGGCCGGCGCCGACCAGGGCGCCACAGAAAACGATAAGCTCACCGGTGCCCGGAAGGTGCGGGATCAGCAGGTAGTTGGCGAACTGGGCGTGCCCGGACAGATAAGCGAAGATGCCGAGCGCTCCGGCTACCATCACCGTGGGCATGATGGCGAGCCCGTCCAGACCGTCCGTCAGATTGACCGCGTTGCTGCTACCAACAATGACGAAGTAGGTGAGCAGAATGAAAAATACCGGTCCAAGAGTCAGGGACACCTGTTTGACGAACGGCACGTACAAGGAGGTCTCTTGCGGGAGAGCCGAGCTGAAGAACAGCACCACAGCCGCAGTGGCACCAATGACCGACTGCCAGAAGTATTTCCAGCGGCCCGGCAAACCTCTCGGGTTGCGCTCCACCACTTTGCGATAGTCATCGACCCAGCCGATGGCACCGAAAAGAAGCGTCACCAGGAGGGTAACCCAGACATAGCGATTGCCAAGATCCGCCCAGAGCAACGTGCTGATGCCTATGGCCACCAGGATCAGCGCGCCTCCCATGGTCGGCGTGCCGGCTTTGCTCAGATGGGTCTGTGGACCGTCATCCCTCACCGCCTGACCAATCTGGTACTGGCTCAGCTTGCGGATCATCACCGGGCCGATAATCAGCGAAATCAGCAGCGCGGTGAGTGTGCCCAGGATTCCACGCAGCGTCAGGTACTGAAACACCGTCAGTGCCGAGAAATACTGTGATAGGACCTCTGTCAGCCAGAGCAGCATGAGTTATTCACCTTTTCTTTAATTCCCTCCACCACACGCTCCATGGCAGAACTGCGAGAACCCTTGACCAACACTGTCAACGGTGTGTTTTTGTCTCCAACAGCCGATTCAACGGCCTGCTCATGGCTCAGCCCGAGTTCCGTGGACTCTCCAAACCCGTCGGCATAACCTTCGCAACCCGGCCCCACGGTGATCAGCCGATGAATACCGCGCTCCCGGGCGCACGCTCCAACTTCCCGGTGTAATGTTCTTGCCTCGGCGCCAAGCTCTGCCATGGCGCCAAGTACCGCGACCTTCTGACCCTCGCGCCCGGCCAGAACCCCGAGCGCCGCTTTCATGGACGATGGGTTGGCGTTGTAACTGTCGTCAATCAACGTCAGTTCCGGCGACAGTTTCAGAACCTGAAGTCGCCCTTTCACCGGCGCAACACTGGCCAGCCCGTCAACAATCGCCTGATCACTGGCGCCCAGCTCGCGAGTGGCTGCAATGGCAAGCAGCATATTGGTGATGTTGTGATCACCCTCCAACCCCAGTGTCACCCGGCACTGCCAGCCATCCGGCCCGCTCACCTGAATGGTTCTGGTTCCGGCGTCCTTGTTTTCGATGACCGCGTGGTAATCTGCTGCGGCACCGAGACGACTGACTCCGGCGACACGGCGGGCGCCGGCGCGCGCTCGCCACTGCTCGAAAGCCGGGTCGTCGCGATTAAGCACCATCAGCCCGTCTGCCGCCACGCCATCAATAATTTCACCCTTGGCCAGGACAATATTTTCGTAGCTGCCAAACCCTTCCAGATGGGCCTCGCCAGCATTTGTGAGGATGGCAACGCGGGGCTTCGCCAGGGCAACCGTATGGGCGATTTCACCCAGTCCGCTGGCACCCAGCTCGATCACGCCATACTGATGCTCTGGCGAAAGACCAAACAGAGTAAGCGGAACACCGATGTGATTATTCAGGTTGCCTTTTGTCGACAGCGTCTTACCCATCTGGGAGAGAATGGCCGCGCACATCTCCTTGACCGTCGTCTTGCC
>JAWWAT010000294.1:0-4836 GCA_033721635.1 Marinobacter sp.
AGCAAATGCCGGGCCTCCAGGAATTCCTCCATGGTGATCGGCTTACCCGCCAGCGGATGTCCTTCGCGCATCGCCAGCACGTAGCCACCCTCAAACAACCAGGTGCTCCGCAGGCTGTGGTCGTGCTGGTTCAGAACGCCAACCGCCAGGTCCACGTGGGCTTCGCGCAGATCGTCGTAGGTGCCATCGGGCGTGTACGGGACCGCGTGCAGATCGACACCGGGCGCCTCCTGCTCCAGCAATTCGATTAACTGGCGCCAGACCATCTCAACGATCACGTCGTTAGCGGCGATGCGAAACTTCCGTTTGGAATTGGCGGGGTCGAACTGAGTGGCTGAAACCGCGTTGGTTAGCGCGTACATGGGCCCGCCTACCTGGTCCCAGAGGCTCAAGGCATAAGACGTTGGCTCGATGTTACGACCTTTGCGGACAAACAGCGGGTCGCTCCAGATCTGGCGCATCCGGGAAATTGCGTTGGATACCGCCGGCTGGGTCATGGCCAGACGCTCGGCGGCTCGGGTCACCGAGCGCTCGGTCATGATGGCGTCGAAAATATAGAGGAGTTGCAGCTCCTGGGTTTTCATCGTGGGGTACCTGAATGATGGCAATGGACCCGGATAAGTCTGACCAGCATTGGCGGGCAGCGCAACCGGCACACAAAAACACCCTCCCATAACAAGAGGGTGTTGATTCGAGCCGGTGAATTACAGGTTGCCTTTGACGAAGGCCCGCAACTGGCCCAAGGTGCCGGCACCGGTCTGCCGGGCCACCACGCCGCCCTCGCGGAACAGCGCCAGGGTCGGAATGCTGCGGACTCCCATGCGAGCCGCCGTTTCCGGGCTGTCATCCACGTTGACCTTGGCCACTACCAGGTCATCGCCCAGTTCGTCGGCGATTTCATCAAGCATGGGGCCAACGGTCTTGCAGGGGCCGCACCAGGGTGCCCAGAAATCGACCAGGACCGGCTTGTCGTTACGACCAACGGCCGCATCAAAGTTGCTGTCGTTTACTTCAACGATGTTGCTCATATCGTTTCTCCGTTTCCAGTAATGCCTGAGCCTAACCATGCGCCCTGCTCTTGCTGAAAACCAATTGTTCAGCGGTATACATGGTATTTCCCAGGGTGATGTACACCGGTTGTCAGTGACTGCCAAAGCGCTTGCTCAGCACCAGTCCGCCCCAGGCCAGGGTGCGATCACCGGTACCGTTCTTGATTTCGGAGCTCTGCACACGCAACACGTAGCTCAGCTCCATGTTGTCCCAGAGGGTGTGGGTGTGACCGGCCCAGACTTCCGCTAGCAGCACATTCAGATCATTGGCACTGAGTTCGTGATCAGAATCCCGGAACTGACCCTGCAGAAAAGCGTTGTAGGCCCTGGCCTTCACCGACAGGCCACCCCAGAAGTAGTTCTCCCGACCGCCGACCGCGGAGACGCTGGGCGCCCGCTCACCGTAGGCCATCAATTCCAGGTTGAAGCGGTTATCCGGCGACGAAATCAGCCCTCCCCGGAACACCAGGGCGGCGCCAAATTCAGTGAGGTATCCGACGCTCCCAAAGTAGGTCACCTTGAACTTGCTGCCCGGCTCACTGCCATCCAGGTACTGGTGGTAGGCCGCGGAGTACCGCAAGGTAGGCTCGCCCCCTTCGGAGATCTGGTGATCCCAGCCTTCGGGCTTGTCACTGCCGGTGGCCTTGTGAATCGCATTCTGACTGTGCTCAAACAGGTCTAAGCCCAGGGCACCAACGGTCAGCGAGGTGGTCCATCCCGAGGTGCCACCGGCCGGCGCTACGGGGAGTTGTTCGTGAAGCTCGAAGAGTCACTGGGGCACGCCATGCGGGAGGACGCACGGCGAACTGAGGACGAAGCGCCGGCGTGGACAGCGCCAACGGACAATCACTGATCACGAAAACAAAAAGGCCGGCTTGATGAATGCTTCCGAAAAGAATGTGGTTCTACGGCTTAATGAGCATAAGAAGAACCCATCAAATCCCTGGCGGCTATCTGTCAAATTGCATGGGCGTAGCCATGTTCCATCACAGCATTTTATCAGACCGGCGCGCATCTCTTAGCGCCAGAAAAATCGGCACACCAATCTGCGAGAACAGCGCCAGGACCCAAAGCCCGTTGCTGACAATCGACGGTACGAGGGGATGAACGGCTAGCACAACCAGTGCCATGACAATGCCGAACAGCCTCAGACCGCCGCTGTGGTATTTGTCGGTGGCATCAGTCACGGTTCGACGCAGCGCCCATAGCGAAGCTAAAAACACCGCTAGGCCGACCGAGCCAAGCGCGGCGTAGCCGGGCGGATAAGGCTCCCACAGGCCGACGTAGACTTGTCCGGCCAGCGCAACGCCAATCGTCACCGCACTCCACAAAATCACGATGTGAGCAAACCAGTATCTCAGCAGCACGGCACTGGTGCGGCTCTTCGGTTTTTCATTGCCGGCGCAGTCGAAATAAGTCCAGGCCAGCGCGAAGAGGGACAAGCCGCCCATGGTCACATTGAACAGCGTACCCGCGCTGACGCTGTAGACGCCCTTGTCGGCCAGCGTGACCACCAGTTTAAAGAAGCCTTCACCCAGCAAGATCAACATCAGAAGGCCGAAGCGCTCCGAGATGTGTCCGAGTTGAGGCACAAAGCGTTCGAAGCGGAGCGTGCCCACGCGCGGCAGCATGTACTGCAGCTGGATTGCTGCCACGCCGGCGGCAAAGACCCAGTAGGCAACCGGTGTCGGCAAAAAAGCCGACAGCGCGAACACCCCGGCCAACACGAAAAAATTCCGCGCCTGTTCCTGCGCCAGTCTATTGGCCGCGTTGTCGGTACAGCGCGCCCGCCAGTAAAGATAGGCCGTCAGCGCCCGATTCAACGCATAGGCCAGCGCGAAATACGTCCAGCCTTCACCGGCCACGTCGGGAATCGCCGCCGCGACGGTCATCATCGTGACAATCTTAAGTGCCATCACCACGCGATGCGGCATGTCCGTGGAGATATACAGCGAGTTATAGAGCGAGCTGTCTGCCCAGGCATAGAAAATTGCCAGGAACAGTCCGGTAAACACCCAGAATCCTTGCCACCCCAGATGATGGGACAGGTAATTTCCCAGAATGAAAATTGTCACTACATGGACCAGATCGAAGAAAAGTTCCACCCAGTGCACGTGGTCGTGGTTTTCATCGACATCCATGTGATGGCGCGGACGCCGCCAGAGAAGATCGCTAATTACCATACACTACCCCTTTTTCTTATTGTTCTGGCGGTGAATTATGCGCCGGCCAGAGACTAGCGGAAGCTACGAACTGTTAATCAAGTTCGACCACTATTTTACCAATCTGCTGATTTGACTCCAGATAGTGATGCGCTGCTACTATCTCTTCAAATTTAAAGCTTCGATCAATGACAGGCTTGAGTGTTCCCTCGGATAAACCCGAGTGGATAAATTGCTTTGCTCTGCGAAAACGCTCTATGTCTTTTATAACTTCAGTAAACACATACCCCCTAACGGTCAGACTTTTACGAAGTGCTATTTTTAAGGGAAAAGGAGTTGTTTCGGGACTTAATGCTCCGTGTACTATTATTGTTCCTTCAGGGCTCATTGCTTCAGCAATTTCAGCTATCTGCGGCCCACCGACAGCATCAAATGCGATTTTTAAATTGTTTGCTCCCAAGATGCTTCTCAAGCTATCCAGTAGCGGTTCTTCTTGGGTTGCAATCACATGGGCCGCGCCAGCCTTGAGCACAGCAGCCTTTTTGGCTCCTGTTAGAGTTGTAGCGATAGGGATACCCCCCAGGGAATTCACAATTTGAATCGCAGCCAATCCAACACTGCTCGATGCGGCGGTTATCAGTACTGCATCGCTTTTTTGCACGTTAGCAATTTCGACCAAAGCGCCATAAGCTGTCAGGTACTGCATCCAAGCTGCTGCGCCTTCAGCAAAGGTTAGCCCTGCCGGTTTGAGTGCCACATATTCACTTGGTACGACAATCTCTTCTGCGTAGCAGCCATTCTGGGAAAGCCCCATCTGAGGGACAATACAAACCTCTTCCCCAAGGCGTAAATGATTCACCTCTTCCCCGACTTCAATGACTATCCCGGATGCTTCATAGCCGATTCGCGAAGGGAAGTCAGCCTTTTCTATATAGTGGCCTCGCCTAAACATGGCATCAGCACGATTGAGCCCAACAGCTTTGACCGCAATACGAACATCAGTGGCCTGCAAACTTGGACTCGCCAGTGAGTCAATAGTTAACACCTCGGGGCCACCTAATTCATGGAAACGAACAGTTCGAATTAGTTTTCCTGGGCTCATATGCATCCTCAACAATGTCTCTTTAAGCAATTACATCAATAACTACTTTACCCATGGCCCCCAACTCTACGGCATTATGTGCATCCATTGCCGTGTCAAGGGAGAAGCGTAACGGATCGAGTATTGGCTTAATTTGTCCAGCTTCAACGAGAGCCGTAATTTGCCGCAGAATGTCACCATGATGTTTGCGCCCCTCTCCGCTGAGCATTGGGTGTAACACAAAAATCCCTGACAATGTTGCAGAGCGTAATGACGACGGTGCGAGGTTATGTGAGCTGAATGCAGCACAGCTTAAAATATGTCCATAATGTGCAATGATACCTAATGAGGCATCGAGTACAGAGCCACCGGCAGTGTCGTAAATGATATCGAATCCTTTGCCTTGGGTGTATGCGTCCACGTAGTCAGCAGGGCTTGCAGTGTGATAATCAATTGGCGTGGCACCAAGCGCCTTGAGCAGTTGTTGCTTTCCAGTCGATGCAGTGGCATAAACGTCGGCACCTAAGGCCTTAGCAATTTGCAC
>JAWWAT010000295.1:0-4826 GCA_033721635.1 Marinobacter sp.
GCCTGGGTCAGTCGCAACTGCCGTCCTTCCCGCACCCAGATGTCCGTACCCAGCTGTTGTTCCAGCTTGCGAATGGAATGGCTCAGGGCGGACTGGGTCAGATGCAGGCGCTCAGCCGCCGCCGTCAAAGAACCTTGCTCATTGACCGCCCTGAGAATCTCCAGATGGTTACGTTCGATCATTCTCACCACATGCATGACTAATATTCATCGATACCTGAAATAATACCATTATTTTTCATTCCATCAGGTGGATATTCTGCACCTTCTTGCAAACAACCGGACCAAGTAGAGGACACACCATGGTAACCACACACTCTCTCGGCTTCCCCCGTATTGGCGCCCGCCGGGAGCTGAAATTTGCCCAGGAAGCCTTCTGGAAAGGCCAGATCAGCGAGGAGGAACTGCAGATTACCGGTGCCGATCTTCGGCGCAGGCACTGGCAGAACCAACACCAACTTGACCAGGTGCCCGTAGGCGACTTCTCCTTTTACGATCAGGTTCTGGACATGAGTTTTACCCTGGGCAATCTGCCCGAGCGGGTGAACAACACCGGAGGCAGCGAGCTTGATCGCTATTTCCGGGTGGCCCGGGGCCGTGCCGGTCAGGAGTCCGCATGCTGTGGTGTTCAGGCGGGGGAAATGACCAAGTGGTTCGACACCAATTACCACTACATAGTGCCCGAGTTTGATCAGCACACACGTTTCCAGCTAAATGCCGACCGGCTGATCGCGCAGATCAAAGAGGCCCGAACTCAGGGACTCACCCCAAAGCCGGTAATCATTGGACCGGTCACCTATCTTTGGTTGGGCAAAGCCAAAGACGAGAGCGACCGACTTTTGCTGCTCGAATCACTGCTACCTGTTTACTCGCAGCTTCTGGACCTGTTAGCGGACCAGGGCATTGAGTGGGTTCAGGTAGACGAACCTGCGCTTGTAACCGACCTGGACGCAGACTGGCGCCACGCCTTCAGCCTGACCTACCACCACCTCAAAACCAGCGCCCCAAAGCTGTTGGTAACCACTTACTTCGGTACGTTGCGTGAAAACCTGCAACTGGCCTGTGAGCTACCTGTGGCGGGATTGCATCTCGACGCCATCAGCGGCCCGCAGGAAGTCGCCCGGGTCGCTGACTGGCTGCCTCCGCACAAGCAACTGTCTCTGGGCGTCATTAATGGCCGGAATATCTGGAGAACGGATCTGGAGAAAACCCTCGACTGGCTCGAACCGGTCCATGAAAGGCTTGGGAACCGCCTCTGGCTTGCGCCATCCTGCTCACTGCTTCATGTGCCCGTCGACCTCGCGAGCGAAGAAAAGCTGGATCCGGAAATCCGCAGCTGGCTCGCATTTGCAGTTCAAAAGCTGGATGAGCTGAACACTCTCGCCACGGCGTTGAATCATGGCCGAGCAGCCGTTCGCAAACAGCTGGCAGAATCGACTCTAGCCGTAAACAGCCGGAAAACGTCCGAACGTGTACATAATGCTTCTGTCCAGGCCCGAGTCGCTGAAATCAGCACGGCAATCGGCCAGCGCCAGAGTCCTTACCCGGACCGCATCAACATCCAACAGCGGAAGCTTGGTTTACCACGCTTCCCTACCACCACCATCGGGTCCTTTCCCCAGACGCGTGATATTCGCCATACCCGGCTGCAGTTCCGCAGGGGCGAGTTGACAGAAGCGGATTACACCCGCCGGATTCGCGAGGAAGTGCGTCGCTGCATCGCCGAGCAGGAAGCCCTCGGTCTGGACGTGCTCGTGCACGGCGAGGCCGAGCGCAACGACATGGTCGAGTATTTCGGCGAACAGTTGGACGGCTATGCCTTCAGCCAATTCGGCTGGGTACAGTCCTATGGGTCCCGTTGCGTGAAACCACCCATCCTGTTCGGTGACATCTCGCGCCAGAAGCCCATGACCGTCGAGTGGATCCGCTATGCCCAGTCGCTCACGGAAAAGCCCCTGAAAGGCATGCTAACCGGCCCGGTCACCATTCTTAACTGGTCGTTCGTGCGGGACGATCAACCAAGACGGGAGACCTGTCTGCAACTGGCACTGGCAATCCGGGAAGAAGTGCTTGATCTGGAGGCCGCCGGGGTTGGCATCATACAGATTGATGAAGCCGCTCTGAGGGAAGGCCTGCCGCTCCGGCAGTCCGATTGGAACGACTATCTGAACTGGGCGATCGAAGGCTTCCGGATTGCCGCCAACGGTGTTCGCGACGAAACCCAGATCCACACCCACATGTGCTACTCGGAATTCAACGACATTATTGAAGCCATCGCCCGGATGGATGCGGATGTAATCACTATCGAAACCTCGCGGTCAGACATGGAACTCCTCGAAGCCTTCCGTAGTTTCCGATATCCAAACGACATTGGTCCGGGAGTCTACGACATCCACTCACCCAACATCCCTGATCGTGAGCAGATCCGTTCGTTAATGATGAAGGCTGCAGAGCGGATTCCGGCGGAGCGGCTATGGGTTAACCCGGACTGTGGCCTGAAGACCCGTCAGTGGGAGGAGGTACTTCCCGCCTTGAGAAGCATGGTCGCTGCGGCTCGGGAACTACGGGCAAGTATTCAATAACCCGTACTGTTCTGATCCAACTCGAACTGGAAATCTCTGGCCCGGCGGACTTCCGTGGTGAAGTCCCCGGATTCGTGGAACTCGAGCCAACGGTAGCCAGGCGGAAGATCCTCAACGGAAAACTTGCTGGAACCTGAGGTAAACTGGATACAGGTAGACGGCGTGGCCAGCATTTGCACGCCGTTACGTTCACGCTCATGCTCCTGGTGAATATGCCCCCACAAGACGATCCTGACTTGAGGAAACCGATCCACAACCTGCCAGAAAGCGTCCCGGTTAGTGAGACCTATCTTCTCCATCCAGTCAGAGCCGATGTCGACGGGGTGGTGATGAAGAGCGACGACCGCCGGCAAATCCGGGTGCTGCTCCAGGGTTTCGGCCAGGAAGTCCAGCTCCGAATCAGCCAGAGCGCCATAAACTTTACCGGGCACGGAAGAGTCCAACATGATGAACTGCCAGCCACCCCGGATCAGATGGCGATCACGAGCATCATACTCGCCAGCGACTTGCACGAGGTTAGCTGCATGATCGTGGTTGCCGGCAATCCAGACTGAAGGGCAGGAAAATACTTTCAGGCTCTCGCCAAACACGCGGTAGGCTTCCACCGACCCATCCTGGGCCAGATCGCCGGTAGCCAGGATAAGGTCGGGCTGGCCGTGAACCTTCAGTACTTCAGCAATAACAGCCTGCAGGCTTTCCCGGGTTTTAACGCCCAGCAGGTCTCCATCTGCACGCGCCATCAGGTGCGGATCAGTCAGCTGCAGTACCCGCAGTGGCCGGGCTTTTTCCTTTATGGTCATGGCTTTCTGGATCTACTCACTGGCAATACGTGGTGTCAGGTCAAGTGTACGACGCCAGTTCGCGGATTTATCACTTTGGAATCGAACCGGGGTCACATTCTGGCAAGGCTTTGGCGATATATTGCAATTTTTGACAACTATGGCACATCGATGAGCCTTCGCCACACCACTTTGGTACTGCCTGGCTCCTGAAAGGCCACTTTAGTCGACGCCTTCACCGGCGGACCAGGCTGCGTGCTCCATCGGCAGGTGACCAAACCGCAGACAGTAATCAAGCCAATCGGCGAGGAAGCCATTGACCTGAACCTTCTCGTCGGGATGGTGCATGAAGCGATTGGGGTAATCATTAACCGGGGCTATTTGTCGATCACGGTAGCAGCTGATGACTTCTGCCATAGTGGCATCGTGGTAAACCCGCACGGTCATTTGAGGATTATTGAGCCAGCGCCCGGAATTGTGGACCTGCTCAAGCAACAGGGTCTCGGTGAATCTCGCCGTCTGAAGCACCTGAATCCGGACTCGCCCCAGATAATGGTTTTCGCGGTGGAGCTCAAATTCGCAGACGGGCTTGCCGTCCACCTCCAGTTGCCGCAATTTCCGTAGGCGCTGATAGTTCCCATCACACAGGGCACCAAGTTGCCTGAGATCCGGAACGTACCGTTTAGGCTTCATGGTCCACTCACCCATCACTGCCACCCCTTCTTCAGACGGGCCCGATTCAGTTCGAGCCACTGAAGAGCAATAATGGCGGCCGCGTTGTTGATGCGGCCATCGTGGATCATCGCTATGGCATCGTCCGACGATACCACATGGGCGCGTATGTCCTCGTGCTCATGCTCCATGCCATAGAGCCCGCCAGCGTCTTCGGTGCTCACTCGGCCACAGTACAGATGAATCATCTCGGTGCTGCCGCCCGGGGATACCAGGTAATCGCAGATTTTTTCCAGCGGTTCAAAGGTAAGCCCGGCCTCTTCCTGGCCTTCCCGCTGCGCCACCTCTTCCGGGCTCTCACCATCTTCGTTCATACCGGCTACGAGCTCCAGCAGCCACGGCGATTGATCGCGGCCCAACGCACCAAGACGGAATTGCTCCAGCAGAACCACTTCGTCCCGTTCCGGATCGTAGGGAAGCACGCAGGTGGCATCACCACGAATAAAGAGCTCGCGCGTGAATACGGGCATGTTCCGGCCATCAAAACGCGGATGGGTCAACCAGAGCTTATCCATGCGGAAGAAGCCCTGGAAGACGGTTTCACGTTTTTCGACTGTTACGTCGTTGGCTTTGAACTGGAACGGTTTGGCCATTTTTTGTCCGGTCGTTGAATCGACTTGGAACGATAGCCTTTAGTTGGGTATTACTTCAAGTTCAAACCTTGTCGTAAAGCTTACTCCCGGACTCCACGAACTCGCGGGATTTCTCCTGCATACCAGCATCCACCGCGGATA
>JAWWAT010000296.1:0-4825 GCA_033721635.1 Marinobacter sp.
CTAATCCGACCTACTGAACGACTCATCGACATACGCCCACGTAGGTCGGATTAGAGTCGCCAGGCTCGTAATCCGACGCGGCTCTCACGGATAGCGCCCTGTCAGCCGGTTTTCCACCAGCTCCCCCAGAATGGTATTCGCCAGGCGCATAACCGCATTCGGGTTCTCGCCCCGCCGCCGAGAAGCGATTACCGGTGTGGTGATGTTGTTGTCTTCCAGAGGCATGTATTCCACACCCTCACGGTTCAGCTTTCGAACCTGTTCTGGCACCAGGGTAAAGCCCATGTCCGAAGCCACCAGCGACAGCGCGGTCTGAAGGTCGTTGACCTGCTGGCTGACATGGATCTTCAGGCCGCGACGGTGAAACAGACCCTGGGTGATGTCCGCAAAGTTCGGGCCGGGGCCGGAGGGGAAGGTGACCATCGGCCATTCCGAGAGCTCCTTCATAGATGGTGGGTGGCGAGTCAGTGGATGGCCTGCGGGCAAGGCCGCAATGATCGGCTCGTCAAACAGGTTTTCCTGTTCGACATCCGGATCTTCAATTCTCAGTCGCCCGAAGCCAATATCGATCTTGCCCGACTTGAGCGCCTCCACTTGTTCGCGGGTTTTCAGCTCGTGCAGAACAATTTCGAGATTCTTGTTCTGCCGCAGCCGACGCACCATCAACGGTAATTGCCCGTAGAACACGGACGGAACGAAGCCGATTGAGAAAATGGTTTTCCGGTGCTGGGCGATGCGTCGGGTGTCCTCAACCGTGGCGCCAACCTTGTCCAGAATCTGCCGGGCCTGTTCCAGAAAGTAGTCACCGCCGGTGGTGAGATCCAGCCCCCTGGGTTTGCGGATAAACAACTCGACGCCGATCTCTTCTTCCAGTTGTTTAATCGCTCTGGTCAGGGGCGGTTGCGCAATAAACAGTTTTTCTGCCGCCCGGGTCAGGTTACCCGCCTCTGCCACGGCAACGAAGTACCGCAAGTGTCGCAGCTCCATCCATACCTCCAGGGTATCGGTTATTACTTAATCAATATTGGTTCACATAACTGAAACTTCGTACTGTTCGAATCACAGGATTTTTAACTTGCGATTCGGAGAGCACATGTCCGCCACCATTCAGTCCATTGAAGCGATCCTGGTCGATATCCCGACCATCCGTCCTCACAAGCTTTCCATGACAACCATGGGGGTTCAGAGCATGGTGATCGTGTGGATGAAAGACTCCGACGGCCTTGAAGGCCTCGGCGAGGCGACCACGATTGGCGGTCTGGCCTACGGCCCGGAGAGCCCCGAAAGCGTAAAGCTTACCATTGATACCTATTTCAAACCGCAACTGATTAACCAGCCCGCAGGCAACATCAATACCCTGAGGGTAATGCTAAACCGCTCGACCCGCGGTAACAACCTGGCCAAGTCTGCTATCGAGACCGCACTGCTGGATCTGCAGGGCAAGCGCCTGAACCGTCCGGTCTCGGACCTGCTTGGCGGTGCCATTCACCAGCACCTTCCGGTGCTCTGGACCCTGGCCAGTGGCAATACCGACAAGGACATCGAAGAGGCCCTGGGGCTGATCGACACGCGCCGTCACTGCGATTTCAAGCTAAAGATCGGTTCCCGCCCGGTGATGGACGATGTTCGCCACGTCGCCGCAATCAAGGCAGCCGTGGGTGACAGCGCCAGTGTCCGTGTGGATGTGAACCAGGCCTGGGACGAAGCCACTGCCGCCAGGGGTATGGCGGAGCTGCAGGCTGCCGGTATCGATCTGGTTGAACAGCCGACTCCGATGAAAGACCACGCTGCGCTGGTGCGCCTGTCCGATAAATTCCATCTGCCGATCCTGGCCGATGAGGCCGTGGCGGATGCCAAAGATATGTACAACCTGGCCGCTGCCGGTTTCGCCGGTGCGGTCGCCATGAAGATTGCCAAGGCCGGTGGTCCGGCCCGCGCCCTTGAGCAGGCCGCGGTGGCTCGGGCCGCAGGTATTGGGTTGTACGGCGGTACCTTGCTCGAAGGCACCATCGGCACAGCCGCTGCACTACATGCCTGGTCCACTCTTGAGACCCTGAATTGGGGCACCGAGATGTTCGGCCCTCTTCTGATGAAAGACGACATTGTCGTCAATCCACTCAATTTCCACAGCAACGGTGTCGACTTACCGCAAGGCCCGGGCCTGGGTGTCGAGATTGATGAAGACAAACTCAACCACTATCGCCGGAAAGCCTGAGGCGCCGGGACATTCCGAAAAACGGAGGAAAGCACATGCTGTTTAAAGTCGAGATGAAGGTGAACATTCCCCACGACATGCCAGCGGAAGTGGCGGCAGACATCAAGGCCCGGGAGAAAGCCTATGCCCAGAACCTGCAGGAGCAGGGCAAGTGGCGGCACCTCTGGCGGGTGGCCGGTAGCTACGCCAACGTCAGCATCTTCGATGTGAAAGACAACGCCGAGCTGCAGGAGCTTATCAGCAACCTGCCTCTGTTTCCCTACATGGATATCACTGTCGCGCCCTTATGCCGACATCCGTCGTCTGTTCGCGACGGCGATCGTTAAAACCGAAACCCCTGTTGCCAACCGATGAGATGCATTGAGCAACAAAAACAAGAGTACTGAGGAGATCAACCATGACCGTCAAGACCATGCAAACTGCGGAAGTGAAGGACCTGCTGGAGAAAGTTGCCGGCTTCAACCAGGACGGTGGCAATGAGCGTGTGAAGAAAATTGTTCACCGCCTGATGCACGATATTTTCCAACTCGTTGAAGACTTCGACGTTACCCCCGAAGAGTTCTGGCAGGCCGTCTACTACGTGGGCGATCTGGGCGCCAATGGCGAAGCCGCCCTGCTGGCCCCGGGCCTGGGTATGGACAAGTACCTGGACATCCGGATGGACGCCGAAGACGAGCAGGCCGGCCTCAACGGCGGTACTCCGCGCACCATCGAGGGCCCGCTGTACGTGGCTGGCGCGCCGCTGAGCGAAGGTTTTGCCCGCATGGACGATGGCTCCGACGAAAACGCCGAGACCATGATCCTGACCGGCCAGGTCACCGACGAGAACGGCGAGCCGATCGCTAACGCCGTGGTTGATGTATGGCATGCAGACACCAAGGGTGCCTACTCCTACTTTGATCAGTCCCAGAGCGAGTACAACCTGCGCCGTCGCATCAAGACTGACGAAAACGGCCGCTATACCGCGCTTTCCATCATTCCGTCCGGTTATGGCTGTCCCCCCGAAGGTTCCACCCAGGCCCTGCTGAACCAATTGGGTCGTCATGGTAACCGCCCGGCGCACATCCACTTCTTTATCTCCAGGCCGGGCTACAAGCACCTGACTACCCAGATCAACCTGGCTGGTGACGAGTACACCTACGATGACTTCGCCTTCGCCACCCGTGAAGAGCTGGTGGTTGAAGCCAACCGCATCGAGGATCCGGCCAAAGCCGAACAGTTCGGTCTGAACAAGCCGTTCACTGAGGTTGAGTTCAACATCCAGCTGGTGTCGACGGACAAATCCGAGCTGCAAACCCGCCATGAGCGCAAGCGTGCTCTCGAAGGCGAAGCCGCGTAAGGAGGATTCATCATGACTCGTCAACTCGACAGGCTTGAAAAGCAGATTCGCGGGGCGGTGGAAGCCGACCCGAAAACCGGCCACTACCGCTGTGACCGCAGCATCTTCACCGACGAAGAACTGTTTGAGCTGGAGATGAAACACATCTTCGAAGGCAACTGGATTTTCCTGGCCCACGAGAGCCAGATCGAGAACCCGGGCGACTACTACACCACCATGGTGGGTCGTCAGCCGGTCATCATCACCCGGACCAAGGATGGCGAGCTCAAGGCGATTCTGAACACCTGTACCCACCGGGGTGCCACACTGTGCCGCAAGAAGCGCGGCAACAAAACGTCGTTTACCTGCCCGTTCCACGGCTGGACCTTCAAGAACGACGGTAAGCTGCTGAAGGCGAAGGACCAGAAGAAGGGCGGTTACCCGGACAGCTTCAATGTCGATGGTTCCCACGATCTGAAACAGCTGCCGAAGTTCGAGAATTATCGTGGCTTCCTGTTCGGCAGCCTCGACTCCGACGTTCTGCCACTGGAGGAATACCTGGGCGAGACCACCAAGGTCATCGACGCCATCGTAGACCAGGCTCCCGAGGGTCTGGAGATCCTGCGCGGCGCGTCCACCTATACCTATGAAGGTAACTGGAAGCTGACCGCCGAGAACGGCGCCGACGGCTACCACGTCAGCACCGTGCACTGGAACTACCTGTCCACCATGGGCCAGCGTAACTACGAGAAGGGCGGCACCGAGGCAGTAGACGCCAAGAGCTGGTCCAACGAGGGTGGTTTCTACTCCTTCGAGAACGGTCACATGATGCTGTGGACCCGCCTGACCAACCCGGAAGTGCGCCCGGTATACAACCAGCTGGAGCGCCTGGAACAGGAAGTGGGTGAGGCGCAGGCCGACTTTATCGTCCGCACCACCAAGAATCTGTGCCTGTATCCGAACGTGTACCTGATGGACCAGTTCTCCACCCAGATCCGGGTGCTGCGTCCGATCGACGTCAACAAGACCGAGATCACCATCTACTGCTGGGCACCCAAGGGTGAATCGGCCGAGAACCGCGCCAAGCGCATCCGACAGTATGAAGACTTCTTCAACGTCTCCGGCATGGGTACTCCGGACGACCTGGAAGAGTTTCGTGGCTGTCAGGAAGGCTACTACGCCAAGGGCGTGAAGTGGAACGACATGAGCCGTGGCGCCCAGCACTGGATCGAAGGTGCGGACGACTGGGCCAAGCGCATCGATATGAAGCCGATTC
This sequence comes from Marinobacter sp., assembly GCA_033721635.1. GTDB lineage: Bacteria > Pseudomonadota > Gammaproteobacteria > Pseudomonadales > Oleiphilaceae > Marinobacter. The sequence continues at coordinate 4,810 of JAWWAT010000296.1, forward strand.
TCAGCGGCGCCAAGCC
>JAWWAT010000297.1:0-4822 GCA_033721635.1 Marinobacter sp.
CTGCTTGAAGGCTGAGAACATTTACTACATCGGCGATCTTATCCAGCGCACAGAAGTTGAGCTGTTGAAGACGCCTAACCTTGGTAAAAAGTCGCTGACCGAGATCAAGGACGTTCTGGCGTCCCGTGGTCTGTCACTGGGCATGCGTCTTGATAACTGGCCGCCGGCTAGCCTTCGTGGCGACGACCGGGTTCTGGGCGGTTAATCGCCGATTAGTTTAAGGTAAGGAATCAGAGCAATGCGTCATCGTAAGAGTGGTCGTAAGTTCAGCAGGACCAGTGCGCATCGCAAGGCCATGTTCCGTAACATGACTGCGTCACTGGTTGAACACGAGCTGATCAAAACAACGCTGCCGAAAGCCAAAGAGCTTCGTCGGGTAGCTGAGCCTTTGATCACGCTTTCCAAGAATGATTCGGTCGCGAATCGTCGTCTGGCGTTCTCGCGCCTGCGTGACGATGCGGCGGTTGCCAAGCTGTTTGATGAGCTGGGCCCCCGTTACAGCGAGCGTCCGGGTGGATACCTTCGTATCCTGAAGTGTGGCTTCCGTGCCGGCGACAATGCCCCGATGGCATTTGTTGAGCTGGTTGGTCGTCCGCTGGATATCGAAGCGGAAGAGGTGGACGAAGACGAGGATTAATTGCCTCGGCTTCGGCCAACCACGAAAAAACCGGGTTCCGTGAGGTTCCCGGTTTTTTTGTGTCTGGATTTCAGGAAATTCGTAGCGTTCGAGGTTAGGTGGCAGGCCCGGGGGTGAGGGTGTATTTTCTTTGGGAAAACAACTCGCTTCGCTCAGACATCTTTTCCCGGCAGAAAATACACCCTCACCCCCGGGCCGACAAAGCTCTTTCTTTCTCGCCAATTACTTCGTCAGCATTGGCTTCAGATATCGGCCTGTGTGAGAAGCGGCGTTTTCCGAAACCTCCTCGGGCGTACCCTCAGCAATGATCTGGCCACCGCCAGAGCCGCCTTCCGGGCCCAGGTCGATAATCCAGTCCGCCGTCTTGATCACGTCCAGGTTGTGCTCGATCACCACGATGGTATTGCCGTGGTCGCGGAGCCTCTCCAGGACATTCAGCAGCTGCTGGATGTCGTAAAAGTGCAGGCCGGTGGTGGGCTCATCCAGAATGTATAACGTCTTGCCGGTATCCCGCTTGGAGAGCTCTTTGGCCAGTTTAACCCGCTGGGCTTCGCCGCCAGAGAGGGTGACTGCGCTCTGCCCCAGTCGGATGTAGGAGAGGCCGACATCCATCAGGGTCTGGAGTTTGCGGGCCAGAAAAGGCACGGCATCGAAGAACTCGCGTCCTTCCTCAACGGTCATTTCCAGCACTTCGTTGATGTTCTTGCCCTTATAGCGGACTTCCAGGGTTTCGCGGTTATAGCGTTTGCCCTTGCAAACATCACAGGGCACGTAGACATCCGGCAGGAAGTGCATCTCTACCTTGATAACGCCATCGCCCTGGCAGGCCTCGCAGCGGCCGCCCTTGACGTTGAAGGAGAATCGGCCGGGCTTGTAGCCCCGTGAGCGGGCCTCTTGGGTGCCGGCAAAGAGTTCCCGGATCGGTGTAAACAAACCGGTATAGGTGGCCGGATTGGATCGCGGGGTGCGGCCGATGGGGCTCTGGTCGATGTCGATAACCTTGTCCAGGTGATCCAGGCCCTTGAGCGATTGGTAGGGCGCGTGGTTCAAGCTGGTCGCCTTATTGAGTTTGGCGGCAGCCACCGGGTACAGGGTGCTGTTGATCAGCGTGGACTTGCCCGATCCAGAGACGCCGGTGATGCAGGTCATGATGCCCAGGGGCAGGTTCAGGGTTACATCTTTCAGGTTATTGCCGGTGGCGCCAGCAAGTGTCAGCGACTTTCCGCCGCCTTTGTTCCGCTGTCTGGGAACAGCTATCTCCCGGGTGCCCTTCAGGTATTGTCCGGTGAGTGATTCCGGGTTGTCGATGATCTGCTGGGGTGTGCCGTGGCCTATGATGTGGCCGCCATGAACGCCCGCGCCTGGACCGATATCGATTACATGATCCGCGGCGCGAATGGCGTCTTCATCGTGTTCGACCACTATCACTGTATTGCCCAGATCCCGCAGGTGGGTGAGCGTGGCCAGCAGGCGGTCATTGTCCCTCTGGTGCAACCCGATCGAGGGTTCGTCGAGGATGTACATGACACCCACCAGCCCGGCGCCAATCTGGCTTGCCAGGCGAATACGCTGGGCCTCGCCACCGGACAAGGTGTCGGCGCTGCGCTCCAGGGTGAGGTATTCCAGCCCAACGTTTACCAGGAACTGGAGTCTCTGGCGGACTTCCTTCAGTATTTTTTCGGCAATTTCGCCTTTTCGCCCGGGGAGGGCGAGAGTTTCGAAGTAATCATGGGCCTCGCCCACCGGCAGGTGGGTAACGTCAGAAATATTGTGTTCTTCAATAAACACATGGCGGGCGCTACGGCGCAGTCGGGAGCCGCCACACTCTTTGCACGGTTGGGTACTGAGGTTGCGAGCCAGTTCCTCCCGCATGCTCTGTGAGTCGGTTTCGCGGTAGCGCCGCTCAAGGTTGGGGAGAATACCCTCGAAGGGATGAGCCTTCTCCATGATATGGCCACGGGAATTCACGTAGCGAAAAGGAATGTCCTCATCCCCGGAGCCAAACAGCAGCACCTTGCGAAAGTCCTCGGGCAGGTCCACCCAGGGCGTTTCCAGGTCGATGCCGTAATGATCTGCCACGCTGCCCAGCATCTGGAAGTAGTAGACGGCCCGGCGATCCCAACCCTTGATGGCCCCGGACGCCAGCGTGGCCTCCGGGTGATGCACAATCTTTTCCGGATCGAAGAACTGTTTGACCCCCAGGCCGTCGCAGGTTGGGCAGGCGCCTGCCGGATTGTTGAAGGAAAACAGTTTTGGCTCGAGTTCGCTCAGGGCGTAGCCACATTGGGTACAGGCGTAGCGGGCGGAGAAGGTGTGTTCTTCGCCTTCGCCGGCCATGGGCGCCACAAGGGCAATGCCGTCTGCAAGCTGCAGGGCGGTTTCGAAGCTTTCTGCGAGGCGCTGCTCAAGGCCCGGCTTGACCTTGAATCGATCAACGACCACGTCAATCTGGTGCTTGCGTTTCTTGTCCAGGGCCGGAACGTCGTCGATGTCGTAGACGGTGCCGTCCACCCGCAGTCGAATGAAGCCCTGGCTGCGCATGGTTTCGATAACCTGCAGGTGTTCGCCTTTCCGGTCCCGGATCACCGGGGCCAGGATCATCAGTTTGCTGTCCTCGGGCATGGCGACCACCTGGTCCACCATCTGGCTGACGGTCTGCGCTTCCAGGGGTTGGCCATGATCGGGGCATCGAGGCTCACCGGCACGGGCAAAGAGCAAGCGCAGGTAATCGTATATTTCGGTGATGGTGCCAACTGTCGAGCGGGGGTTGTGGGAGGTGGACTTTTGTTCGATGGAGATGGCCGGCGACAGGCCTTCGATATGGTCGACATCCGGCTTCTCCATCATGGAGAGAAACTGGCGGGCATAGGTGGACAGCGATTCCACGTAACGTCGCTGGCCTTCAGCATAGAGAGTGTCAAAGGCTAGGGATGATTTGCCGGAACCGGAGAGGCCGGTAATCACGATAAGCTTGTCCCTTGGCATATCCAGGTCGAAGTTCTTCAGGTTGTGGGTTCGTGCCCCTTTGATCTGGATATGGTCCATAACACCTCGCTCGGATAAAAACGAAAATTATACCGCGTTGGGCCCGCTGCGGCGAAAATCATACCTGGCTCCGGGCCACGCCATCTGTCCCCCGTGAGAGCACCTTCTGCTACAATGCGCCGCCTGCGAAGGGTATCTGCCCTCAATCTGACCGCTTTCAACCCCGGCTGAGGTACGTAATTGCCATGAATGCGCTGGAAAAACGCTCCGTATCGGCCCTGGCGTCTGTCTACGCCATGCGCATGCTCGGACTGTTCATGGTGCTGCCGGTATTCATGCTGCTTGGTGAAGACCTCAAGGATGCAACACCGGCCCTCCTGGGGTTCGCCATAGGCGCTTACGGCCTCAGCCAGGCGCTGTTGCAGATTCCTTTCGGCATGCTGTCTGACCGGGTCGGTCGTAAGCGCATGATCTACATCGGGCTCGTGCTGTTTGCCGCTGGCAGTCTTCTGGCTGCTGCCACGGACTCCATATACGTTGTGATTGCTGGTCGGATTCTTCAGGGAGCCGGTGCCATCGCCAGTGTTTTGATGGCGTTGCTCAGTGACCTGACCCGCGAGGAAGAACGCACCAAGGCCATGGCGACGGTGGGGATCACGATTGGCCTGTCCTTTTCGGTCTCGTTGGTGCTTGGTCCCCTTCTTGGCGCCTGGTGGGGCCTGTCCGGGATTTTCTATGCAACGGCGGCGTTGGCGGTGGTGGCGCTGGTGATCGTGAACCGTCTGGTGCCAACTCCCCACCAACATAAAACGAGCGCCGACACTCATCCCGCCAGGGAGATGCTTGGGCGGGTGCTTTCAGACGGTCGCCTGCTAAGGCTGGATTTCGGCATTTTCGCCTTGCACCTGGTGTTGACCGCCCTGTTCCTGGTGTTTCCTTCCATGCTGCAGGAGCAGTTCGGTCTTGCCAGCCGTTCACACTGGTGGTTTTACCTGAGTGTGATGGTGACGTCCTTTTTCGCCATGGTGCCGTTCATCATCATTGGTGAGAAAAAACGCAAGATGAAGCCGGTGCTGTGCGGGGCGATTGGGCTGCTGACCTTGGCCACAGCCGGGTTTACCGGCGTTTCCGGTAGTCTGATGGCGGCCTGGACAGTGCTGTTTTTCTTCTTCATGGCGTTCAATCTGCTTGAAGCGAGCC
>JAWWAT010000298.1:0-4779 GCA_033721635.1 Marinobacter sp.
CAACGAGGGCCCGCTGCTGCTGGAGCTGAACGCCCGACCGGGACTGGCGATCCAGATGGCAAATGGTCGGGGTCTGCTGCCTCGCCTACGGACCGTCGAATCCTTGAAGCGGCCTCACTTCACACCGCAAGAGCGCTCCCGATTTGCCATGGAAACGTTTGCCAGCTTCTGAGGTTCTTTCAGACACAAAAAAACCGGGGCCGAAACCCCGGTTTTTTTATTCTTCAGCGCGTCCTCACGCGAGCTCACCTCTGGCGATCAGAAGTTGACGCTCGTGACTCAGGCCCTTGAGCAGCCCCCAGGTCATGATCAGGAGAACAACAGTAAACGGCAGACCTGCACTGATGGCTGTGGCCTGGATCGCACCAAGCGCATCTTCACCACCACCAAAGATCAGAGCAGCCGCAATGGCGCCCTCGGCAACGACCCAGAAAACACGCTGAGCGGTCGGCGCATCGGTCTTGCCACCGGCAGTGATGCTGTCGATGACCAGCGAACCGGAATCCGAAGATGTTACGAAGAACACCAACACCAGAATGATGCCTACGAACGACAAGATTCCGGTCAGTGGCAGATTCGCAAACATTTGGAAGGTCGCAAGGGAAACTTCAGTCAGACCATTCTCAGCCAACTCGCCAACGCCTTGCTGGATTTGCTCGATAGCAGCGCCACCGAAAGCACTCATCCATACAACCGTGATAACGGTCGGAACGATCAGCACGGCAGTCACAAACTCACGAACGGTACGTCCCTTGGAAACACGGGCGATAAACATACCGACGAACGGTGACCAGGAAATCCACCATGCCCAATAGAAGACAGTCCAGCCCTGGAACCAGGCTTCGTCTTCACGACCAAACGGATTACTGAGCTGCAACGCGCTGCCAACATAGTTGGAAGAGGTAACCCACAGGGTTTCCAGAATGGTCATGGTTGGACCAGCGAAAATAACGAACAACAGCAGGATTCCTGCAACGGCCATGTTGATGTTGCTCAGGACTTTAACGCCTCCGTCCAGGCCCCTGAGAACTGATATCAAGGCAAGCGCTGTAACACCAACGATAATCGCCATCTGGATATTCGTTCCAGCGCCAACATCAAACAGATAGTTCAGGCCCGAAGCCGCTTGCTGAGCACCGAAACCGAGAGATGTGGCAAGACCAAAAATGGTAGCTACAACCGCCAGAACATCAATGATGTGGCCAGGCCAGCCCCAAACCTTATCCCTCAATAAGGGAAAGAATGCAGAGCGGATGGTCAGTGGCATGTTTTTGTTGAAGGCAAAAAACGCCAGGGACAGAGCAACGATCGCATAAATGCCCCAGGGGTGCAGGCCCCAGTGATACATCGTCGCGCCCATCGCAAGGTTCCGGGCTTCATTCGTACCTGCCTCAACATTGAGAGGCGTCTCATACCATCCTGTGTAGTAAGCCACCGGCTCGGCAACGGCCCAGAACATGAGACCAATACCCATGCCAGCTGCGAAAAGCATGCAGAACCACGAGATCGTAGAAAATTCAGGTTTGCAATCCTGGCCACCAATACGGATCTTACCCATTGGCAAGAAAATCAGCGCCAGACAAACCACCACGAAGATGTTGGCACTGATCAGGAAAAACCAGTCAAACGTCGCGATAATGTCCCATTTGGCTCCATCAAGCAGTTCTTTGGCCTGCCCGGGGAACATCAGGGTCCCTATCACGAACGCTACAACCAGTATCGCCGTAATCGGAAATACCGGTGCGTGGAGATCCAGCCCGAACGGTGTGATATTGTCCTGGCCGGCCACGTAGTCCGTCGAATATTCGTCTTTAACTACCTCGCCCACGTTATGGCGCCTCCTGAGTTGATAAGTCGTTTATTCAGAATCGGAGTTCAAACATTACAAGCGCGTTATCATAATGTTTTGAGTTCAAAACATCAAAGCTTCGATTATTTTAGCCGCATTGATATTTATCATAGACCATGATCGAGAACGGACCAGCCAAAGTCCGGACCAATCGAGGCAGAAGGCCTCCTCGTAGAAAGAGATTCTTCTATATTTATCCCACCGGCAGAGCCGGTTTCGCGAGACAACTTGAGGATTACATGGAAAAAACAAAGACGTTCCCGCTCCGCTATACGGCCTACGCTCTAAGTCTTGTCGGCTTTCTAGCTTCTCTCGGACTGGTTGTGGTTCTGGACGCGGGTTACATATTTCTGCTGATATTCGGCGCTTTCGCCGCCCTCGGCACCTACGACCTTCTACAGCGGAAACACACGGTCAGCCGAAATTATCCAATCCTGGCCAACTTCCGGTACCTGCTTGAATCGGTTGGGCCCGAGATCCGTCAGTATTTCATCCAGTCCGACACGGACGAGCGCCCTTTCTCACGGGAACAGCGCACAATCGTATATCAGCGCGCCAAGAATGTTCTCGACAAGCGCCCTTTCGGCTCCCAGCTCGGCATGTACGATGAAGGTTTCGAATGGATGAATCATTCGCTCGCTCCTACCCGTCTGAGCGGCAGCGATTTCAGGATTCTGATTGGTAGAAACTGCGACAAGCCCTACAACGCGAGTGTTTTCAACATTTCTGCCATGAGTTTCGGATCGCTCTCGGCCAACGCCATCCTGAGCCTTAACACTGGCGCCAGGATGGGCGGCTTCTACCACGACACCGGAGAAGGGTCCATCTCCCGCTATCATCGCCAGCCTGGCGGTGATCTGGTCTGGGAAATCGGCTCCGGGTATTTCGGGTGCCGCCACAAAGACGGCTCGTTCAACGAGGATATGTTCCGCCAGAATGCGGCTCTTGATCAGGTCAAAATGATAGAACTCAAACTATCCCAGGGCGCCAAGCCCGGTCATGGGGGTATTCTGCCGGGCGCCAAGGTAACACCCGAGATTGCCGAAGCTCGAGGCGTTTCTGTTGGCGAGGATTGTGTCTCTCCAGCCAGTCATTCAGCGTTCTCCACACCAATAGAAATGCTGGAATTTATTGACCGGCTGCGTGAGTTGTCCGGCGGCAAGCCGGTAGGGTTCAAACTTGCCATCGGTCACCCCTGGGAATGGTTCGCCATCGTCAAAGCCATGCTGGAAACCGGGAGAAAGCCTGATTTTATCGTCGTCGATGGCGGCGAGGGTGGAACTGGCGCTGCGCCCCTGGAATTTATCAACCGGCTGGGTATGCCGATGACAGAGGCGCTGTTGTTGGTTCACAACACCCTTGTAGGCACCAACCTTCGCGAAGACATTGCCATTGGAGCCGCAGGCAAGATTACCTCGGCCTTCAATATTGCCCGAACCCTCGCTCTCGGCGCCGACTGGTGCAACGCTGCCAGGGGCTATATGTTTTCGCTGGGCTGCATACAGGCGCTCAATTGCCATACCGGGCGCTGCCCCAGCGGGGTGGCCACCCAGGATCCCCGGCGCGGCAACAAGCTGGACGTGGAGCACAAGAGCCAGAGGGTGTACAACTACCACAAGAATACCCTGGACGCCCTGCAGAACCTTCTGGAGGCCTCCGGCCTCAGGCACCCATCCGAGCTTGGTCCGGAACATGTGGTACGGCGTGTTTCGAAAACCGAAGTCCATTCGTACATGGACCTTTTCCCGTTCCTTGAGCCCGGAGCCCTTCTAGAAGGAAAAACAGACCTGACCGTTTTCGATAAATACTGGGAATCAGCCCGGGCGGATACCTTTGAACCCCCAGAATTCATCCTGAAACTGCGGGAGACCAAGCTGCGCTAAAAAACGGACATCAAAATCATCATCGGATGTTTATTTTTTCCATGGGCTCGTGTAGACTTCGCTCCCGCTAAGCCACTGAGAATACTCTCAAGTTTCTTCCGGTGGCATAGAGCGAATCGGGGCGTAGCGCAGCTTGGTAGCGCACTTGCATGGGGTGCAAGGGGTCGTAGGTTCAAATCCTACCGTCCCGACCAGATTCCGACAAAAAGCCCGGGCCGTAAGGTCCGGGCTTTTTGTTTCCGGCTTATCCAGCAAACGGGCCGGCGAACTCAATCTTTCCACGGGCCAGCCGCAGCCTGCCTTTGCGCTCAAGCTCTTTCAACAGCCGGCTAACTACCTCCCTGGCAGTTCCCAGCTCCGCAGCAAGCTCCTGGTGCGTAATCGTGATCGTTCCCTGCCCTGCCCTGGCCGCAAGCCAATGAAGCAGACGCTCATCCATGCGCCTGAAGGCGACTTCTTCCACCAACAACATCAGGTCGTTCAAACGGCGGCCGTAGGACTCCATGATGCCCAGCCGAAAATCAGCGGATTGGTCCATTAGCCGGTCAAACAACCCCCTTGGAACCATGAACACCTCGGCCTCGTCTTCAACCACCGCCTCTGCCCGGAAACTATCGCCGGTCATCAGGCATCCGATTGAAAGCGTACAGATGTCGTCTGCCCCCATCCGATACAACACAATGCTGTTACCGGAAAGGCCGGTCATTTGCACTTTCACGCTGCCGTTCAGCACCAGGGGCAGGCCCTGGCAGGGATCACCAGCCCGAAAAAGAACCTTTCCCTGCTCAAATCGCAGGGGCTGCATTCCGCTCAGGGCATCACCGCAGAGGCCTTCAGGCAGGGTCTCGAGAATGCTGTGGTGCAACATCGGCTTATCCATAGGTGGTGAGAATAACTGATCCGGTGATCTGCTCTATGTGACTTTATCACTGAACGGACTGAGTGGACGGGTTAAAGTCAGCCCTGTCGTCTCATATCAACCAAGGAGAAAGGATCATGAGCATCAATATGGGATCTGCGGACCGAATCATTCGTGCCATCGTCGGC
>JAWWAT010000299.1:0-4775 GCA_033721635.1 Marinobacter sp.
GCCCTTGAAGGCTTTCTGGCCCCAGGGACATTCAGTGGGATTCGCGATGGGCGCAAATGCCGACACCGAAGCATAGCGGCCAGGGTTCTTGAGCGCGCAGATCAGGGCGCCGTGGCCGCCCATGGAATGACCGCTGATTGAACGTTTATCCGTAACCGGCAATTCGTTTTCGATCAACTGCGGCAGTTCCTTCACCACGTAGTCGTACATCCGGTAATGGGGCGCCCAGGGCTGCTGGGTGGCGTTGATGTAGAAGCCGGCCCCGGAGCCAAAGTCGTAACTGTCATCTTCACCCGGCAGGTTCAGACCTCGAGGGCTGGTGTCCGGGCAAACAATCGCCATACCCAGTTTTGCAGCCTTTTTGAGAGCGCCGGCCTTCTGCATGAAGTTCTGGTCGGTACAGGTCAGCCCTGACAGCCAGTAAAGGACCGGCACCTTGCCAGGTTTGGAGCCCACAGCCACGGGCGGCAGATACACCGCAAATTCCATGTCGCATTCGAGGGTCGCGGAGGTATGCCGGTAGCGGCGGTGCTCGCCTTCGAAACAGACGTTCGTGGATAGGAGTTCCATAGTGCCCTCAATTTTCGGAAAAGTGTGTTTCAGTATCCGGCACTGACGTGCTTTGGCGGCTCCAGACCAAACCCGGTGCGTGCCAGCTCGGCCAGGATGGCCGTACGAGTGACTATACCAATCAGTTTGCCGTGATCCACAACAGGGTACACCTTTGGCTTACCGGCACCGAGGTTCTGGGCGAGATCCACCACTGACATCTCTGCTGAAATCGTCACCGGTTTCCGGAACATGACATCGTCGACGAGCGGGTCGCCCTCGCGATGATAACCGCTGACCAGCAGAGCATGGATGCAGTCCTGCTCGGAGATAAAACCGATCACATGGCGCTGGTCATCAACAACCGGCAGGCCAGTCACATGGTAGTGGAGCAGCGTCTTCACCACCTTGGTGAGCTGCGTGCCACAACGGACCGGTTCGATGTGGTTCCACATGACATCTGACACTTTCAGTGAACGCATGGGCAGAATCCCTCTCCTCGTTGGATGGTCGCCATTGCTATGAGCATAGGCAATCACACCCGAATCCACCACTTTTCCCGGGCCATCGGTTTACACCGGAAAATATCTGACTAAACTCAACCGGTTATACCCAACCCGGGGCAAAAATCCAAACCAATCCATGGCATACAGAGGGAGATCCCATGGAAGCTATTTCTGAATTCGTAGGACAGATAAACGGACTGGTCTGGGGCCCACCCATGCTGGTTCTGATACTGGGCGTCGGGCTGTTCCTCAGCCTTGGCCTGAAAATGATGCCGGTGCTGAAGCTGGGCGCCGGCTTCCGTCTGATGTGGAAGGGCCGCACCGCCGCCGGGGCTGAATCCGAGGGGGAAATCCCGCCGTTCCAGGCGTTGATGACAGCACTCTCCGCCACTGTGGGCACCGGTAACATTGCCGGCGTTGCCACGGCGGTGTTCCTGGGCGGCCCCGGGGCCCTGTTCTGGATGTGGCTCACTGCTCTGGTGGGCATGGCCACCAAGTACTCCGAGGCAGTGCTGGCCGTGCGCTACCGGGAAGTCGACGAGCGCGGCGACCATGTCGGTGGTCCAATGTACTACATCCGCAACGGGCTGGGCCGCAAATGGGCCTGGCTTGGCGTGCTCTTCGCCGTCTTTGCAGCCATTGCCGGCTTCGGCATCGGCAACACCGTGCAGGCCAACTCAGTGGCTGACGTCATGGAGACCAATTTCGGACTGCCACACTGGGTAACCGGCCTGGTGCTCATGGTTCTGGTGGGCATGGTCCTGATTGGTGGCATCCGCAGGATTGGTCATGTTGCCAGTGCCCTGGTGCCACTAATGGCGGTTTCCTATCTGATCGCGGGGCTGGTGGTACTGGCGATTAACGCCGCCGACATTCCCGCCGCCTTTTCCCTGGTGATCAAGCACGCCTTCAGCCCCATCGCCGCCGAGGGTGGATTTGCCGGTGCGGCAGTCTGGGCAGCAATCCGCTTCGGGGTGGCGCGGGGCATCTTTTCCAACGAGGCTGGCCTGGGCTCAGCGCCCATTGCCCATGCCGCCGCGCAAACCCGGAACCCGATCAATCAGGGAATGGTGGCCATGCTCGGCACCTTCATCGATACCATTATCATCTGCACCATCACCGGCCTGGTGATTATCACCTCGGGCACCTGGACCTCCGGGGAATCCGGCGCCGCACTGACGTCCATGGCGTTTCAGGAGGCGCTACCCGGCGTTGGCAACTATCTTGTAGCTATCGCCCTGGCGGTTTTCGCATTCACAACCATCCTCGGATGGTCGTTCTATGGCGAACGCTGTGTCGAGTTCCTGTTTGGTGTAAAGGCCATAGTGCCGTACCGCGTTGCATGGATTCTGGCCATTCCGGTGGGCGCCACTCTCAATCTGGGCTTCGTCTGGCTGGTGGCCGACACGCTGAATGCCATGATGGCGTTACCAAACCTGATTGCTCTGCTGATGCTGAGCCCGGTTGTGTTCAAACTTACGCGGGAGCACTTTGAAAAAGAGAAGGCATTGGGGGTCTGATCCCCTTGTAATTGCTTCCTCTGGCACCAAGGTTTGTCGTATACACTCAGAATAAGACCCGGCAGTTTTCGGGCCGGAATAACAAACGAAATTGTCACTACCATGATCGAAGGAGAGTAAACATGACATTACGTCTCGGAGATACCGCACCCGATTTTGAGCAGGACTCCAGTGAAGGGAAAATTTCGTTTTACGACTGGCTGGGCGACAGCTGGGGTGTACTGTTTTCACACCCTGCGGATTTCACCCCGGTCTGCACCACGGAGCTGGGCCTGACTGCCAAGCTGAAGGATGAGTTCGCCAAACGCGGCGTGAAGGCCATCGCCCTGAGTGTCGATCCTGTCGACTCCCACCACGAGTGGATCAAGGACATCAATGAAACCCAGGGCTGCGCGGTGAACTTCCCGATCATCGCGGACCATGATCGCAAGGTGTCCCAGCTGTACGACATGATTCACCCCAATGCCGACAGCAGCCTAACCGTGCGTTCCCTGTTCGTGATCGATCCGAACAAGAAAGTTCGTCTGATGATCACCTACCCAGCCAGCACTGGTCGTAACTTTAACGAGGTTCTGCGGGTTATCGATTCGCTGCAGCTGACCGACGAACACAAGGTCGCTACTCCCGGCAACTGGGAGCGTGGCGGCGATGTGGTCATCGTCCCGTCCTTGCAGGACGAGGATGAAATCAAGCAGCGCTTCCCGAAAGGCTACAAGGCCGTGAAATCCTACCTGCGGATGACACCGGATCCGAAGGCCAACTGGAGCGGTGACTGATCACCAGCCTCCATAGCAATTAGAAAGGCCGGGCAGCTTGCGCTGCCCGGCCTTTTTTGTGGGATTGGGGTCAGATGCATACTTACACCTGACCCGGATACCTCAACGATCAGAATGCCGGAACAACGGCACCCTCATACTTCTCCATGATGAAGTCGCGAACCGCATCAGATTTCAGGGCCGCAGCCAGCTTCTGCATGGCTTCGCTGTCCTTGTTGTCAGGACGGGCTACCAGGATGTTCACGTATGGCGAATCTGAACCCTCAATCACCAGTGCATCTTCAGTCGGGTTAAGACCCGCTTCCAGGGCATAGTTGGTATTGATCAGTGCAATGTCTACCTGATTAAGGATACGCGGCAATGTGGCTGCTTCCAGCTCCTTGAAGTCCAGGTCTTTAGGGTTCTCAGCGATGTCACGGGGAGTCGCCGTGATTTTGCTCTCGTCCTTCAGTGTGATCAGACCCGCCTTCTGAAGCAGCAGCAGGGCACGGCCACCGTTGGTTGGGTCGTTCGGGATGGCGACAACCGCACCGTCTTCAAGTGCGTCCAGCGATTCAATTTTGCTGGAATAAGCGCCAAACGGCTCAACGTGAACGCCGGTTACGGTTACCAGGTTGGTGCCACGGCCCTCGTTAAACTCGTCCAGGTACGGCTGGTGCTGGAAGAAGTTCGCGTCCATCCGCTCCTGGTCCACCTGGATGTTTGGCTGGATGTAATCGGTAAAAACTTTCACATCCAACTCCACGCCCTGCTCAGCCAACTGTGGCTTCACGAATTCCAGGATTTCTGCGTGGGGAACCGGTGTGGCTGCTACAGAGAGTTCTTCCGCAGCAACGGCACCTGAGAAAGTAGCTGCGGCAGCCAGTGCCACAAATGTTTTCTTCAGATTCATAAATCGATACTCCTGTTATCAGTTAAAAAAACGTTATGGCTTACCTGAAAAGCCCGGGCCGCTGGCGGGGAAACCCTTCGGAAAACGTGGAGCGCCAGGGATGGCGCGACCGAGCCCTACAGGGACGTATTTACGGGCGTTTTTCCGATGGGCTCCCCCGCCAGCGGCTTGCACCAAGGCATGCCTATTTGCGGCTGAAATACAAAACCAGACGGTCGCCGACCATCTGAAGGACTTGGACGAAAATCACCAGTAGGGCGACTGTTATGACCATTACGTCGGTCTGGAATCGCTGATAGCCAAAGCGAATGGCCAGGTCACCGAGACCACCGCCGCCAATAACGCCGGACATGGCCGCGTAAGAAACCAAAGTAATCGCGGTAACCGTGATACCGGCGATGATGCCGGGCAGCGCTTCCGGTAACAGAGCTCCGAAGATGATCTGTTTCACGCTGGCGCCCATGGCCTGGGTCGCCTCGATAATGCCACGATCTACTTCCCGCAATGAGGTTTCAACCAGTCTCGCAAAGAA
>JAWWAT010000300.1:0-4773 GCA_033721635.1 Marinobacter sp.
CGAAAAACTGGGCGCTTCCGTCACCATGATGCCGGGCGGCGAGCTTTACCAGGCACTGGAGAAGGGCACCATCGATGCCACTGAATTCTCCATGCCCGCTATCGACCAGATCCTTGGCTTCAATCAGGTGGTCAAGTACAACCTGTTCCCGGGCTGGCACCAGCAGTTCACCGCCCAGTACATGCTGATCAACCAGGACGAGTGGGATAGCGCCACCGAAGCGCAGAAGGCTTTGGTTGAGGCTTCCTGCACCGCGGCTACAACTCGTGGCCTGGCCGAGGGCGAGTACAAGAACGGCAAGGTTCTGGCCGAGTTCCAGGACAAGGGCGTTCAGGCCGATCAGATTCCCCGCGACGTTCTGCTCAAGCTGAAGGAAGTGACTCAGGAAGTGCTCGAAGAAGAAGCCTCCAAGGATGCGGACTTCAAGCGAGTTTACGAAAGCCAGCAGGAGTTCATGGAATCCTACAAGGTGTGGGATACCCGTGCCTATGTTCCGGCGGACCTGTAAGGTTCGGGGCTAACCCAGAGCGCCGGATGCAAGTCCGGTGTTCATGTATTTAGTCTGGATGGCCCTGCGGGGCCATCCTTGTTTCATGGCAGGCTTTGTGAACGAGGAACTGTTGTATGACAGTGTCTGATAAAGGCTCACCGTCCGAGGTGCATGCGTCGGCGTCGGACGCCGGTCAATTTATTCATCATCACACCGAGTTCCCCACTACCCGGCTCAGCCGGATTTTGGACGGTGTGATTTCTGCAATTGGTAAGAGCGCTTCCTGGCTCTGGATCGTGGTCACGGGCGTGATTATTTACGCAGTGGTGGGGCGCTATGCCTTTGGCATGGGCTCGGTAACCCTGGAAGAAGTGCAATGGCATCTGGCCGGCGCGGGCTGGTTGTTGGGGCTGGGCTACACCCTGGTGACCGATGATCATGTCAGGGTGGATGTCATCCATGAACGCCTGTCGCTTAAAGGTCAGGCCTGGATTGAATTTTTTGGTCTGGTAATCCTGCTGTTGCCTTTCCTGGTGTTGGCCGTGTACGAAATGATCCCCTATGCCGTGAGTTCCTGGGAACAGGGCGAGACCAGCCAGGCCCCTGCTGGGCTTCCTTATCGCTGGATCCTCAAGGGCATACTGGCATTGTCATTCGGGCTCCTGATCGTTGCGGCCCTGTCCCGTCTGCTGAAAGTTACCGCTTTGCTTTTCGGCTTTCCGAAGCCAATCCGGGTCGAATCCGGTGAGAACAAGAAAGAGGATGCGTCCTGATGGAGCTTGAAACCCTTTTTGTAATCGGCATGTTCCTCACCTTCGGGGCGCTGTTGATGACCGGTTATCCGGTCGCGTGGGTGCTGGGTGGCACCGCGGTTATCTGGACGGTCGTTGGTGTTGTTGCCGTCGAGAATTTTGGCGCCAATCTGTGGTTTGACTACCAGTCTTCAATGGGGCTTGTCCCCGAGCGAATATGGAAGGTGGTCAGTAGCGAGACCCTTGTCGCCCTGCCCATGTTTATCTTCATGGGCATCATGCTTGACCAGTCCGGTGTGGCCGAACGACTGATGAACAGTATGGTGAAACTCTTTGGCGCCGTCCGCGGTGGCTATGCGGTCACCGTAATCGTTATCGGCGTACTGCTGGCTGCGACTACTGGCATCATTGGTGCGTCGGTCGTACTCCTCGGCATGTTGTCCCTGCCGGTGATGATGGAGAACAAGTACGACAAGGGGTTTGCGGTCGGCACTGCCTGTGCCACCGGAACCCTGGGCATCCTGATTCCGCCCTCCATCATGCTGGTTTTGATGGCGGACCGGCTTGCCGTACCTGAGGCATCGGTCGGCGATCTGTTCATGGGCGCCTTCTTCCCGGGCCTGATGTTGGGTGCCATGTACGTGGCCTACGCGATTATCCGCCCGATGCTGCAACCGAACATTGCGCCGGTGCCAGAAGGTACCGAAAAAGTCAGTTGGGCAATCGTCTGGGAAGTAGCCAAGGCGGTAGTGCCAACCGCCGCGTTGATTCTGGGCGTGTTGGGCTCTATTTTCGCCGGCATAGCTACCCCGACGGAGGCGTCGGGTGTTGGCGCCCTGGGTGCCCTGTTGTTGGCATTGATGTCTGGTCGACTGAACCTGAAGGTTCTGAACTCCTCCATGCAACAGACAACCCGAACGGCTGCGTTTATCTTTGCCATTTTCCTGGGTGCCACCGCATTCTCTGTCGTGCTGCGCGGTCTCGGCGGCGACCAGGTGATTGAAGACGCCCTGCTGGGCCTGCCTTTCGGTCCCTATGGCGTTGTTCTCACTATTCTGTTTGGTGTCTTCCTCCTGGGATTCTTCCTGGACTGGGTCGAGATCACCCTGATCATACTGCCGCTGGTTGCCCCGGTTGTGCAGAGTCTCGGCTTTGATCTGGTCTGGTTCACCATCCTGTTTGCCATGTGCCTGCAGACCTCATTCCTGACGCCACCGGTCGGATTCGCGCTGTTCTACATCAAGGGTGTAGCGCCGCCGGAGATCGCCGTTACTGACATCTACCGTGGCGTTATACCGTTCATCATTATTCAGCTGGCAGCGCTGGCTATTGTGTTCGTGGTACCTGAAATCGCGACCTGGCTGCCCAGCGTGGCTTACGACTAAGGAGAAAATAACCATGCGTCTGGAAAACCGGATTGCTTTGATTACCGGTGCCGGTCGCGGCATCGGCAGGGCCATTGCCGAGGCCTACGGCCGCGAAGGCGCCAAGGTCGCTGTGGCTGACCTGACACTCGAGGCGGCACAGGATACCGTGGCTGCCATCGAGCAGGCCGGCGGCACCGCAATCGCCCTTGAAATGGATGTTACTGATGAAGATGCCGTTGACGTAAGCGTAAACTTTATGGTTAAACAGTGGGGTGGCCTGGATATCGCCATCGCGAACGCCGGCATCCAGCACATCGACCCGGTGCACAAGCTTGCCTATTCCGATTGGCGCAAAGTCATGAATGTGCATCTCGATGGCGCCTTCCTGGTGACCCGCGCAGCACTCAAGCATATGTACGAGAGTGGCGGGGGCACCATGCTCTACATGGGGTCGGTGCATTCCCAGGAAGCCTCGCCTCTGAAAGCCCCATACGTGGCGGCCAAGCACGGGATGCTGGGGCTTTGCAGGGCGGTGGCGAAAGAGGGTGCGGAACATGGAGTGCGGAGCAACATCATCTGCCCCGGGTTTGTGCGCACGCCTCTGGTGGACAAGCAGATTCCTGAACAGGCCAAGGAGCTGGGCATTTCCGAAGAGGAAGTGATCAGTAAAGTTATGCTCAAGAACACCGTGGACGGCGAATTTACCACTCTGGAAGACGTGGCAGAGTTAGCCGTTCATCTGGCTGCATTCCCCTCTGCGGCTTTGACTGGCCAGTCCATTGTGGTCAGTCACGGCTGGCATATGCAGTAACATTCAGGAGATATGGATGAGCAATGAAGATCAATCACCCGTAGTCTGGTCTCCGTCGGAAGACACCCTGGCCAATTCCCGCATGGGCCAGTTCAAGGCCTGGCTGGAGCAGCAGGGCTTCGGTCCCTTTGCCGATTACCACGCCTTGCACAAGTGGTCTATCGATGAGTTGGAAACTTTCTGGCAGAAAGTCTGGGACTACTGCGGACTGGTCTGCGATACCCCGGCCGAAAAAGTACTGGGCAAGCGTCAAATGCCGGGCGCCGAATGGTTCCCGGGCATGAAGCTGAACTTTGCCGCCAACCTGCTTCGGCTGGCGGACGGTGAACATGCAGATCGGGAAGCGGTGGTAGCTTACTGCGAAACACGCCCGGTGCTGCGCCGCACGTACGCGCAGCTCAAAGCGGACGCGGGTGCCCTGGAAGCCTTCCTGCGTGACAAGGGTATTCAGCAGGGCGATCGTGTGGCTGGCGTTGTTACCAATGGCTACGAAGCCCTTGTTGGCATGCTGGCTGCCACAAGCATGGGTGCGATCTGGAGCTCTGCCTCCCCCGATTTTGGAATTGGGGCCATTCTCGACCGCTTTGGCCAGATTGAACCTGCAGCGCTGATCGTGGTGAATGGCTATGGCTATGGCGGCAAGGTATTCGCCCGCCAGCAGGATTTCTCAGAGCTGATTGGCGGGTTGCCCACTCTCAAATCGGTTGTCAGTGTCCAGCAATTGCCAGACGAGGCTCCGGTTGCCGGAGACCTGGTGACCACCTGGGAAGACGTACTGGCCTATGGCAAAGGGAATGCACCCTCGTTTACGCCGCTGCCCCCGGATCACCCGGTCTACATCCTGTATTCCTCCGGAACCACCGGCAAGCCCAAGTGCATCGTGCACGGCAATGCCGGCCTGCTGGTCAACCACGCCAAGGAGCTGATGCTGCACGGCGACGTTGGGCCCGAGGACCGGTTCCTGTACTTCACCACCTGTGGCTGGATGATGTGGAACTGGCAGGCTTCCGCGCTGCTGACCGGGGCGGCCGTGATCACTGTGGATGGCTCACCGGGTTACCCAAGCCTGAACTTCCTCTGGGACACCGTGGCGGAAGAAAAAGTCACCCACTTCGGCACCAGCGCGAGATTCATTGCCGGGTGCCGAAAGGCCGAACTGCAGCCTGCGAAAACCCTGGACCAGAGCAAGCTGCGGGTGGTGTTCTCCACTGGCTCGCCGTTGTTGCCGGAAGACTATGACTGGATCTACACCGACGGCGCTCCCGGCGCCCTGCTGGGCTCCATCGCCGGTGGCACCGATATCTGCGGCTGCTTCGTGGGCTCAACGCCGCTGCTGCCGGTTCGTCGCGGCGA
>JAWWAT010000301.1:0-4770 GCA_033721635.1 Marinobacter sp.
GGCTTTTGGCCTTCTCGCAGGAGTTTTCTCAGGGCTTCTGACATCTTTGGTTCCGACTTCGGTGCAGGAACTGTCGGAGGCGGGCTTTCCAAAACACGCTCCTTGCGGCACATCCCTGTGGCGCTTGGGCTCCGCCATCCATGGCTCCGCACAGTTTTGGAAAGCCCACCTCCGACAGTTCGCGAGCTCTCAGTAGGTCGGATTAGCCAAAGGCGTAATCCGACAGGTCTGGATAACAGGAACCATTTAGCCTACTACAGGCGTCGCCCGTTTGATAATAGCCGCCGGATCCGTGCCCGAGGGCAGGTTGCCGTAGTTCATGCCGCCATTGGATTGCAGGCGGGCGGCGCAGAAGGCGTCGGCAACGGCGGCATCCGAGTGGCGGAGCAGCAGGGAGCCCTGCAGGGCCAGGGCCATGCGGTCGACGAGGTTCCGGGCGCGGTACTGGAAGTCGCTGATGTCGGCAAAGTCGTGTTGCAGTTGCGCCAGGAATTGATCGAAGCGGCGGTCGGCGCCTTTGGCTTCGGCGGCTTCCTTGAAGAAGGCGTCGAGGGTTTCGGGCTCTTTTTGCAGGGCGCGCAGGGTGTCCAGGCACTGGACGTTGCCGCTGCCTTCCCAGATGGCGTTGACGGGGGATTCCCGGAACAGGCGGGGCATGATGCAGTCTTCCATCACGCCGCTGCCGCCGATGCATTCCATGGCCTCGTAGGCATGGTTTGGCGTGCGTTTGCAGATCCAGTATTTGCCGACCGGTGTGGCCAGGCGGGCCAGCAAGCGTTCGTGCTCCTTGTCCTGGCTGTCCAGGGCGCGGGCGATGCGCATGGTGTAGGCCAGTGCCGCTTCGCTCTCCAGAGCCAGGTCGGCCAGGACATTCTGCATCAGGGGCTGGTCGATCAGGCGGGCGCCAAAGGCACTGCGGTGGCGGCAGTGGTGGCTGGCCTGGGCGATGGCCTGGCGCATGCCGGCTGAGCTGCCGATCATGCAGTCAAAGCGGGTCATGGCCACCATTTCGATGATGGTGGGTACACCGCGGCCTTCCTCGCCAACCATCCAGGCGAGTGCGCCTCGCAGCTCGGCTTCGCTGGAGGCATTGGCGACGTTGCCCATCTTGTTTTTCAGGCGTTGGACCTGCCAGGGATTTTTGGTGCCGTCCGGGCGCCAGCGGGGCATCAGGAAGCAGGACAGGCCTCCCTGGGTCTGGGCCAGCACCAGAAAGGCATCACACATGGGAGCCGAAACGAACCATTTGTGCCCCACGAGTTCATAAGCCTGGCCAGGGCCTCCCGTGCCGACAGGGTAGGCCCTGGTGCTGTTGGCGCGCACGTCGCTGCCGCCCTGTTTCTCGGTCATGGCCATGCCGATGGTGACAGAGCTTTTCTGGCTGTCCGGCAAATTCCGGGGATCGTAGCTGTCGGCCAGTATCCGAGCTTCCCAATCTGCCGCCAGCTCAGGCTGTTTGCGGATGGACGGGATGGCGGCGAAGGTCATGGTCACGGGGCAGCAGTGGGCGGCCTCCACCTGGGAGTGCATGTAGTACTTGGCAGCGCGGGCGACGTGGGCGCCCTGGCCGGGATGGCTCCAGGGGCTGCTGTGCAGGCCATTGTCGAAGGCAATCCGCATCAGCTCGTGATAGGCCGGATGAAAGTCCACTTCGTCGATGCGGTGCCCGAAACGGTCATGGGTGTTGAAGACTGGTTTGTTGGCATTGGCGCGAAAGCCTAGATCTATAGTCTCCGCGGCCCCGGCCAGGGCCCCGAACGCCTTGAGGTCCTCGGCGGCTTTGCCTGCGCCTTCCCGGAGGGCGGCTTCCTGCAGGGCAATATCCTGCTCGAACAGGTTGTAGTTCTCCAGGGCCGGAGGCTGGTTGAAGACCTCGTGGGTGGCCGCCAGGTAGCGACCCTCCTGTTCGATTGATGGCATCTCTGGCCGGGCCTGCCGCGCGTTCATACCTACCTCCTGGAGCCGGCCAACCCCTGCATACAAAAGCGGATGATGGAATTGACCAGCGGATCATTGTTGTCTTGTGTTGCTATGTTCGCCCGGCCGGTCTGTGTTGGTGACAGTGGGCCAACCAGGCTTTCTGCTATCGCGCCGACCAGGCATGTGCTGCTCTGGCGAGCGTCCTGATCCGGGATGCATCCTTCTTCGATGCCCTCGCGGATCGTCTTCTCGAACAGGTTGGCGTAGGCCTTGCGGTACGCCAGTCGTTCCTCTTCAACTTTCGGGTCAACCGGCTCGGCGATCAGTGACCATGCCAACATCGGTGCTCTCAGCGCGCGTTCGGCAAACTGTCTGAGTGCCCGCTCAAGCCGCTCAGATGCATTTCCACTGGAAGCCAGAGCTTCGGCGACCTTGTCGACCTCCCTTTGGGTTGCCAACCGGAAAATTTCGGCGAACAGGTCCTCTCTGGACTCAAAATGCCGGTAGATAGTTCCTGTGGCGACGCCAGCCAAACCGGCAATACGGGTTATCCTGGCGCTGCGAAAACCTCCGTCAGCAACGCACTCGTAGGTGCATTCGACGATCCGATTACGCGCCTCCGCCTTGCGCTGGCGCATCTTTTCCGTTTCCCGATAGGCCATTCCGGCTCCTTATAAGTAGTGAATCATTATTCATTCTTTTGGTCAATTTTATATGTCTAGGTGATAATGAAATTTCTGATTTTAATTCAATTGGTTGCTCGCTGTTACAAAAAATTACAAAAAAGGCGTTGCCAGTAAATAGCGTGGTCGCAAAAAGCAGATTATAAAGACGCCAAGACGAAGCCTTAGGCGGTCGTTCGTCGATACGGAGTGAGGTTCCCTGCGGGGTCGCAGCACTCGACCATCTGTTTTCGTTGATGGAGAAAAAATCATGAGTGAATTCGACGAAAGCAACCTGGAGCAGTCCGGAAGCTGGACCAGCGACAGTGACGACAACCATTCCATAGCCGGCCGTGCCCGAGTTCGCGCACAGTTGCAGGCAGACATTGAAGCGTTCCTGAGCCAGGGCGGAAAGATTCAGGAAGTGGATACCTCCTTCCGCTCTGACACGCCGCGCAAGGTGGAAGTGGGTTTTAACAACCGTTCCCTCTGAGCGTCCAGACGGCAGTCCGGGGCGTTCCGCCCCGGCTCCGTTTTTGATCCCTGTCTCGGTATGACCTGTCAGCGTCGTTTATCCTCGTTCATTATTATTTTGCGCCGTTAGACCGGGCAAATAGCCAGTCACCCGATGATCCGGAACGCCTTTGGTAATGAAGTCTCATTCCCGTCTTTTGCTTGTTTTGCTACTGATAATAGCAGCTGTCAGCAGCTTCTGGCTGATGAGAGCCGATCCGATGGGAGTTGGGGAATCCGTCACTTCGGTACCTGTTGAAGAACCATCTATATCAGTAACTCAGAAGGACGGTGCGGCTGCACCGTCGGACCTGGTAAACAGGGCCTCCTCGATACCTGTCCCTGACCAATTGCCTGACTCGCTGGCCGGTACATCAATCCCGGATGGGTGGGCCCGGACAGACCGACTTGGCAATCTCATCCCTACTCCGCATCTGCGGCAACTGTTCGAGTATTTTCTTTCCGCCCTGGGCGAGGAATCGCTGCAACAGCTGGTGGCGCGCATTGAGTCGGCTTTGTCGGTCCTGGATGAGCCGGCGAGATCCCAGGCCCTGGCAACCCTTGGCAACTACCTGGAATACAAGCTGGCTGTTTCTGATCTGGAGCAGAGCTACGGAGAGGTGTCCGGACTCGGCGCCGGGGAAATGCAACGGAGGATGGCTGAGATCCAGGCCCTGCGCCGTACCTGGCTGGATGCTGACACTGCCGACGCTTTCTTTTCCGACGACGAGGCGGTGGACCGTTTCCAGATTGAAAAGCTCAGGATCGCGAGCGACGACAGTCTGACCGACGAGCAGAAGGCAGAGGCTCTGCGCCAGGCCGAGTCCTCCCTGCCAGAGCCCATCCGCAAGGCCAGGGAGGATACCCGCCGTTTTGCCGACTATGAACAGGCGCGCCGGGAGTTGGCAGATGATCCTCAAGAGCTCGCGGCCTGGCGCCGGGAGGTTTTCGGTGAGGCCGCGGCGGACAGGCTTGCCCGGCTTGAGGTGGAGCAAAAGGCTTGGGATCGCCGGTGGCAGGCCTACGCCGATGATCGGGACCGATTGTTGTCCTCGGGGCTGGCCGAACCGGAACGCCAGGAGGCGCTGGAGCGACTCAGAGCGAGCCACTTCAATGAAACCGAACGGATCCGTGCCGAGGCACTGGATTCGATTCGGTAATCCGCCTGTCATGTAATCGCCTTATCCTGCTGAGGGAGTCTGCAACCAGCGGCGTTGGCCGTGTATGATGGCGCAAAGGGCGCCCGGCGAATGCCGTGACGGTCCATCAGACTTTTTGTTCAGCCATTCAGGAGGTTGTCAGTGCCGATTTCGACTCCCCGTGCGTTTCCCGCCACCCGCCTGCGCCGTAACCGGGCCAGCGACTTTTCCCGTCGTCTGGTTCGGGAAAATCAGCTGACGCCGGACAACCTGATCTATCCGGTGTTCGTGCTGGAGGGGGAGGGTCAACGGGAACAGGTGCCCTCCATGCCGGGGGTGGAGCGTCTGAGCGTTGATCTCCTGGTGGAGCAGGCGGCGGAGCTGGTGGACCTGGGTATCCCGGCCATTGCCCTGTTTCCCGTGGTTCCGGCTGAGAAGAAAAACCTCTCCGGCTCCGGGGCCTGGGATTCGGACGGTCTGGCCCAGAGAGCGGTTCGCGCCCTGAAAGCAGCCCATCCGGAGCTGGGTGTAATCAC
>JAWWAT010000302.1:0-4758 GCA_033721635.1 Marinobacter sp.
GCAAGGTTTTGCTGGAACTTGTGATCGAACCGGATGGCTCGGTGTCCGCCTGTGAGGTGGTCAGTTCAGAGCTCGAACACCCCAAACTCGAGCAGCGGATTGCGATGCGGGTGCGGCTCTTCAATTTCGGGGCTGACAGTGTTGAAGCCCGGAAGGTCAGATTTCCGATTGATTTCCTGCCCGGGTAAATGGGCTCATCGGGCAGTCAGTCCGAGCTGCCCGATGCAGGAAACTCAGTTTTCGATGGTAATTTTCGGCAGCCGGGGCTTGTGTAAAGACACTTTCTCCGATGGCGCGATAACCTTTGCTTCCCCAATGACCACCTTTTGATCGTTCTGATTGCGAACATCGCACTCGACCAGGACCCGGCCTTTCGGTTCCTTACGCAGGATTTTCAAATGAACGGTGAGGGTGTCGTCCAGTTTTACCGGGCGCTTGAAAGACAGGTTCTGTTCCAGATAAATGGTCCCGGGACCAGGCATTACTGTCGCCAGCGCCGCAGAGATCAGCGACCCGCTCCACATACCATGGGCAATCCGTTCCTTGAACATGGAGCCGGCTGCGAATTCGGAGTCCAGGTGTACCGGGTTCACATCACCGGAGACAGCCGCAAACAGCACCAGTTCATCCTCGGTGAGGGTGCGTGTAAAGGTGGCGGTGTCGCCCTCGTTCAGCTCTTCGTAGGTGATATTTTCCAGTGTATCAAGGGTATCGCTCATCGCGTGCTCCATGCTGTTGGTATTTGAGTACAGGTGTTCGGGACAGAGTTTCGAAAACTACCTCATCGGTTACAAAACTGCTATTCTCTCCCCACTTTTTTGAGGCTGATACTTTTGTAGGGTTGATTTTCTGATCAACCTGACATCGGTAAATCATTACAATCAAAAGCGCCAAACAGGAGATGGTGATGGATTTTGAGCAGTTCTATCAGGATAAATACCCCGCCGGCGTGCCCCGCGAGGTGGACCTGAACAAGTACAAAAGCATGGTGGATGTGTTCGAACAGTCGGTCAAAAGGTTTGCCGATCGTCCCGCATTCAGTGCTGTTGGCGCAACTCTCACTTACCGTGACCTCGACACCCAGAGCCGTAACTTTGCGGCTTGGCTTCAGAACAAGACAGACTTGAAGCCGGGTGACCGTATTGCCGTACAAATGCCCAACGTAAGCCAGTACCCGGTTGTTGTGTTTGGTGCTATGCGGGCTGGCCTGATTGTGGTGAATACCAACCCGCTGTACACCACGCGGGAGATGGAACATCAGTTTAACGATTCCGGTGCCAAGGCTCTGGTTGTGCTGGCCAACATGGCCGAGAACGCCGAGAAGGTGCTGCCGCACACCGGCATCGAGCACGTGATTGTGACCGAAATCGCGGACATGCACTCGCCGATCAAGCGCACCCTGATGAATGCGGTGGTCAAGCACGTCAAGAAGATGGTGCCGCCTTTCAATCTGCCCGAGGCGCACAAACTGCCGGCCGTTCTGAGTGCTGGCGCCCGTGAAAAGTTCACTCCGGTAGAGTGCAAGCAGGACGATATCGCCGTGCTTCAGTACACCGGTGGCACCACCGGTGTGGCGAAAGGCGCCATGCTGACCCACGGCAACCTGGTCGCCAACCTGCTGCAGACCCGGCCGATGATGGAAGACATGGTGGTTGAAGGGCAGGAAGTGGTGATTGCGCCCCTGCCGCTGTACCACATTTACTCCTTTACCCTGAACTGCGGCATCATGCTCGAGGCCGGCGCGCACAACGTACTGATCCCGAACCCGCGTGATATCCCGGGTTTTGTGAAAGAACTGAAGAACCACAAGTTCACCGCGTTCCTTGGCCTGAATACGCTGTTCGTTGCACTTTGCAACAATGAAGAGTTTCAGGATCTGGACTTCAGCGCCTTGAAGCTGACTTCCTCAGGTGGCATGGCGCTGACCAGCGACACCGCCAAGATGTGGGAGCGGGTCACTGGCTGTGAGATCTGTGAAGGCTTCGGGATGACCGAGACCTCACCGGTGGTTACCTTTAATCCGCACAGCGCCATTCAGATCGGTACCATCGGCCTGCCTATTCCGTCTACAGAGGTCAAAACCATTGACGAAGAAGGCAATGAGACGCCTCTTGGCGAGCCTGGTGAACTGTGCGTGAAAGGCCCGCAGGTTATGCGCGGCTACTGGCAGCGCCCGGAGGATACCCAGAAATCCTTCACCGAAGACGACTACCTGCGCACCGGCGATATCGCCCTTATTCAGGAAGACGGCTACATCCGGATTGTCGACCGCAAGAAAGACATGATCATCGTTTCTGGCTTTAACGTGTTCCCGAACGAGATTGAAGATGTGGTCAGCAGCCATCCGAAGGTGGTTGAGTGTGCCGCCGTTGGCGTGCCCGATGCCAAGAGCGGCGAGGCAGTCAAGGTCTACCTCGTGCCCACGGCCGAAGGCGTGACGGAAAACGAGCTCAAGGAATTCTGTCGCGAGCGGCTTACTGCCTACAAGGTACCCAAGCAGTTTGAGTTCCGTGACGAACTGCCCAAGACCAACGTGGGCAAAATCCTGCGTCGGGAACTGCGAGACGAAGCCAACAACAAGTAAGCTTCTCTGGCAGTTGATCAAGGAAGACCCCGCTGCGGCGGGGTTTTTCCGTTTTTAAGAAACCGACTTTCCCGATAGACTGTCGCCCAGTCAGATTCCAGTGAGCTTAACCTCGGCAACTTAATGACAGATACCGTTTCCTCTACTTCCAGAACACCTAACCCGAAGCCGGACGGCGAGGCTGCCGTCAAAGCCATGATGGAGCAGCTGGACGCCTGTAACCAGCAAGAGGCTGCCCGCATTGTTAAAACGGTTGCCCGCACCAGGGGCAAGCCGGGCCAGAAGGATCTTGAGAAAATGGCCATGTGGCTCGAGCGTGGGCTGGAAAAGGTTCAGCAGCGCCACGCCCTGCACAAGCCCGCCACCTTTCCTGAGGGACTGCCGGTTTCCGAACGGGTGGACGACATTCGTGAGGCCATCGAGAACCATCAGGTGGTGATCATTGCCGGGGAAACCGGTTCCGGTAAAACCACCCAGATACCGAAGATCTGCATGAACAGCGGCCGGGGTATCCGCGGCCTGATCGGTCATACCCAGCCCCGCCGCATCGCGGCGCGGAGCGTTGCAGCGCGAATTGCCGAGGAAATCGGTGAGCAGACAGGCCAGCAGATCGGTTATCAGGTTCGCTTCACCGACAACACCTCCGAGCAGTCCCGGGTAAAGGTGATGACCGACGGGATCCTGCTGGCGGAGGTACAGCACGACCGGTTTCTGGATCGCTACGATACGATCATCATCGACGAGGCCCACGAGCGCAGTCTCAACATCGATTTTCTACTCGGCTATCTGCGCCAGCTACTGCCCAAGCGCCCGGACCTGAAGGTGATCATTACCTCGGCCACCATCGAAGTAGAGCGATTCAG
Organism: Marinobacter sp.; assembly: GCA_033721635.1. Lineage (GTDB taxonomy): Bacteria > Pseudomonadota > Gammaproteobacteria > Pseudomonadales > Oleiphilaceae > Marinobacter. The sequence goes on from JAWWAT010000302.1 coordinate 3,448, forward strand.
CGAGTTCTTCGACAAGGCCCCGGTGATCGAGGTGAGTGGCCGGACCTATCCGGTGGACGTGCGTTACCGGCCGCTGACCGGCGATGAAGACGACCGGGATCAGGGCTGGACAGACGGTGTTCTGGGCGCCCTTGATGAAATCGAGCAGCACGAGCGCAGCCAGAAGCAGCCACCCGGTGACGTCCTGGTGTTTTTGCCCGGAGAGCGGGAAATCCGAAACCTCAGCAAGGTTCTTCGCCATGTGGACCTGCGGCACACCGAGGTGCTGCCACTGTATTCCCGGTTGAGCAATGCCGAGCAGAACCGGGTGTTCCAGTCCCACAAGGGGCGAAGGATTGTGCTCTCCACCAACGTGGCGGAAACCTCGTTGACGGTGCCCGGCATCCGTTACGTGATCGATACTGGCGTCGCCCGGATCAGCCGCTACAGTGTGCGCTCCAAGATCCAGCGCTTGCCGGTGGAACCGATTTCCCAGGCCAGCGCCAACCAGAGGGCAGGCCGTTGTGGCCGCGTGGCCCCGGGAATCTGTTTTAGGCTTTACGATGAGACGGATTTCATCAACCGCCCGGAATACACTGATCCGGAAATACTCCGAACGAACCTGGCCTCTGTCATCCTGCAAATGGCAACCTCGGGTCTCGGTGAAATTCGTAAGTTTCCTTTTCTCGAGGCGCCGGACAGACGCCAGGTCAACGATGGCTACAAGCTCCTGGAAGAGTTGGGTGCGGTGGATGACAAGCGCCGTGTCACCCGACTGGGGCGGACCATGGCGCGGCTGCCACTGGATCCTCGCCTGGCCCGAATGCTGGTTACGGCTGCCGAACTCGGCAGCCTTTCGGAAATACTGGTGATCATTGCCGGGCTGAGTATCCAGGACCCCCGGGAGAGACCCCAGGATAAGCAGCAGGCTGCGGATCAGGCCCATGCACCGTTCAATGACAAGGAATCGGATTTTCTTACCCTGCTGAACGTCTGGAACTTTTACGAAGAACAGCGTCAGGAACTGTCCCAGAATCAGCTCAAGAAGGTGTGCCAGAAGAGCTTTCTGAGCTGGATGCGGATGCGTGAATGGCGGGACATCCATCGCCAGCTCACCTTGATCTGCCGCGAACAAAAACTGGCGGTCAACAAAGATGCCGCGAGTTACGAGGCCCTGCACAAGGCCATTCTGGCAGGTCTCCTGGGCCAGGTCGCCGTAAAAGTGGAGAAGAAGGAATACCTGGCAACACGAAATCGCAAAGTGCTGATTTTTCCCGGCTCAAAAGTCGCCAAGACTGGCCCCAAGTGGATCGTGGCCACCGAGATTGTGGA
>JAWWAT010000303.1:0-4756 GCA_033721635.1 Marinobacter sp.
CTCAACTGCTTTCAGCAGGTTTAAAGTATTCCTGGTGTTATTGCTGTAATACTTGAGGGGATTCTCGACCGATTCCGGCACGATAATATTGGCGGCGAAATGCAGTACAGCCTCAAAGCGATGCTGACTGAAAAGGTCGGCGACAGCCGCTTCATCTGACAGGTCGCCCACGACCAGTTCACCGCAGGTGACCGCCCAGCGATAGCCGGTGGACAGGTTATCGAATACAACGATGTCATGGCCGGCCTGGCCCAATTGACGAACTACGTGACTCCCTATATACCCGGCGCCGCCGGTTACCAGAACTTTCATAATCGGTAATCACTCCTTCCCTGACAATAATTGCCTACGGCGACGAATATCGGCCCGCCGCCGTGCGAAAAAAACACTGATGATATCACTACACCGGTTAGCCAGAACGCCACTGACGGATTCAACACGCCAGTTCAGGTGGTCCTCCTCAAGCGTTCGCCGGGCTGACTCCACCGCACCGGCTTTCGGCTCGGCAGCACCATAAACAAGACGACTGACACGACTGTGCACGATAGCGCCCACGCACATGGTACAAGGCTCAAGGGTGACGTAAAGCGTGGCACCCGGCAACCGGTAATTACCGATCCGCCTGGCAGCATCACGCAGTGCCCGGATTTCAGCATGTGCCGTAGGGTCACACCCGCTTATAGGTGCGTTAAACCCTGTACCGATTTCTTTGCCGTCAAGTACCACGACTGCCCCCACCGGAACCTCCCCTGCGGTCGCCGCCTGCTCCGCCAGCTTCAGGGCCCGGTTCATCCAGGTTTCGTCTTCACCGTTGAGGGTCATGCTTTCCTGCCGGTTTCGTTTCGGTGGGTGATTTTCCCCTGACTCCCACCCCCGTGCAAGCGATGTACGTAGTTTGATGCGTTAGCGAACCGACAGACAAAGTCGGGCGGGTCACCTTGGAAGTACTCCTCCGCCCGAGGCTACCGCCAACGAAGGACCTTGCGGGGCCCTAAAAAGGCAGCCTATACTCATTCTTATAAGGAGTGAGCCTTGGCTGGCAATCTTAGCAAGCGTCACGCCAGAGGCCGAGCCGCGTCAAGGCAGTAACGGCGCATCAGGAAATGCAATCTGGACAATGAAAGCAAGGAGCTTCTCATGATCAGACCCAATACTGCGGCAATCACTTTTTGTATTCTTGGAGCACTGCCAATGGCAGCAGCAGCCCAATCCCCGGATTTCGGGCCAGTAGAAGGCGAGCGCGAATTCACCCTCTCAGGCACCGGTAGTAGCGACCGGGATTTCGACAGCAGCAGCATTGGCTTAACGGGCGATGTTGGCTGGTATCTCTCGGACAAGATGGCGGCCGGTGTTCGGCAAAGCATCAATTACGCCGATATTCAGGGTGAAGGCGTCTCGGATGATTTCTGGAACGGCTCGACCCGCGGCTACCTCAACCATCATTTCCTTGAAAATCGTGCACGACCTTTCGTCGGGGCCAGCCTCGGCGGAATCTACGGGGATGGGGTCAAGGACAGTGCCTTTGCCGGTCTGGAAACCGGCATGAAGTATTACGTTCGATCAAAGACCTTTATCCTCGGTCGCGTCGAGTATCAGTTCCTGTTCGACGACACCGATGACGCTACGGATGCGTTCCAGGACGACGGAATCTGGGCCTATACCGTTGGCCTGGGCTACCACTTCTGAAGCTGGTCAGCACGTTGACCGAAAGCGAGGGTGTTGGAGCCATCGGCAAGTTGACTGCGACGGCTCCGCGCCCCTACTCCCACTCGATCGTGGCTGGTGGCTTGGACGACACGTCGTAGGTGACCCGGGAGACGCCGGCGATTTCGTTGATAATCCGGTTCGAGACGGTTTCCAGCAGCTCGTAAGGCAGATGTGCCCAGCGCGCTGTCATGAAATCAATGGTTTCTACCGCCCTCAGCGCAATCACGTACTCGTAACGGCGCGCATCGCCAACAACACCAACCGACTTGACCGGCAGGAAGACCGCGAAAGCCTGGCTGGTCTTGTGGTAGAAGTCGGCACGATGCAACTCCTCCAGGAAGATGGCGTCGGCCCGACGTAGGATTTCGGCGTATTCTTTCTTTACTTCGCCCAGTATCCGCACACCCAGGCCCGGCCCCGGGAAGGGGTGGCGATAAACCATGTCATAAGGCAGGCCCAGTTCAAGGCCGATGCGACGCACTTCATCCTTGAAAAGCTCCCGCAATGGTTCCACCAGCTTCATTTTCATGGTTTCCGGCAGACCGCCCACATTATGGTGGGATTTGATGACATGGGCCTTACCGGTCTTGGAGGCGGCGGATTCGATTACGTCCGGGTAGATGGTCCCCTGGGCAAGCCAGTTCACATCCCGGATACTGGCAGCTTCTTCGTCGAACACGTCAATAAAGGTATTGCCAATGATCTTGCGCTTTTTCTCGGGGTCATCAACACCCTTGAGCTTGGACAGGAACAGGTCTTCCGCATCCACGCGGATAACCTTGACGCCCATGTTGCTGGCGAACATGTCCATTACCTGGTCGCCTTCGTGCAGGCGCAGCAGGCCATTGTCCACGAACACGCAGGTTAACTGATCGCCAATGGCTTTGTGCAGCAGCGCTGCGGTAACAGAGGAGTCAACCCCACCGGAAAGCCCGAGCAGTACCTTGTCTTCGCCAACCTGATTGCGAATCTGCTGGACAGCATCATCCACGATCTTGGCTGGTGTCCACAGCGCCTCACACTGGCAAACGTTGAGTACAAAGTGTTCCAGAATTCGCTTGCCCTGCAGGGTATGGGTCACTTCCGGGTGAAACTGGACGCCGTAAAGATTACGACTGAGATCCTGCATGGCAGCAATCGGCGCACTTTCGGTAGATGCCAGCAACTCGAAGCCGTCAGGCATGACCACAACCTTGTCGCCGTGGCTCATCCAGACGTCCAGCAGGGAATCACCGGTGGCCGTCAGGTGATCAGTAATATCCTGAAGCAAAGGCCCCTTGGCACGCACCTTGACCTGGGCATACCCGAACTCCCGTTTCTCAGAGCTGGCCACCCGGCCCCCCAGCTGCTCGGCCATGGTTTGCATGCCGTAACAGATACCGAGTACCGGGATGCCTTTCTCGAACAGCCCTTTGGGCGCCCGGGGGCCACCCAGCTTGGTGACAGATTCCGGACCACCAGCCAGAATGATGCCTTTGGGGTTGAAATCGCTGAGCTCCTGATCGGTAATATCGAAGGCCTTGATCTCACAATAGACACCGATCTCCCGAACGCGGCGTGCGATGAGCTGGGTGTACTGGGAGCCAAAATCGAGAATCAGAATACGGTGGTCGTGGATGTTGTGGGCCATGAAATCCTCGGATCAGAAAGAAAAAGCGCGGCTCATACCCTTGGTCGCGCCTGGAACGACAATAATCAGCCGATACGGTAGTTGGGAGCTTCCTTGGTGATCGTCACGTCGTGGACGTGGCTCTCGCGCATGCCCGCGTTTGTTATGCGAACAAATTCGGGTTTGGTACGCATTTGTTCCATGGTGGCGCACCCCGTATACCCCATGGATGCCCGAAGGCCACCCATAAGCTGATGGACAATGTTCCGCATTGGCCCTTTGCAGGCCACACGGCCTTCAATGCCCTCAGGCACCAGTTTCTCGATACCCTTGCTGGCATCCTGGAAGTAACGATCACTGGAGCCCTGCCCCATGGCGCCGAGCGAGCCCATGCCCCGGTAGGCCTTGTAGCTGCGCCCCTGGTAAAGCTCGACTTCGCCCGGTGCTTCGTCAGTTCCGGCCAACAGGCTACCGATCATGACGCTGTATGCACCGGCTGCAATAGCCTTGGAAATATCACCGGAGAAACGGACGCCGCCGTCGGCAATCACCGGTATGCCACGGTCTTTCAGTGCCGCCGCCACGTTGGATACGGCGGTGATCTGGGGAACACCGATACCGGCAACAATACGGGTAGTGCAAATGGAGCCGGGACCTATACCCACCTTGACAGCATCAGCACCGGCATCTGCCAGGTCAATAGCCGCCTGGGACGTGGCAATGTTGCCGCCAATTACCTGCACATCCGGGTAGTTGTCTTTGATCCACCGAACCCTGTCAATAACGCCTTTGGAATGGCCATGGGCAGTATCCACCACGATCACATCCACGCCGGCCTCAACCAGTGCTGCAACCCTCGCATCGGTATCAGCACCTGTCCCTACCGCTGCACCAGCACGGAGACGGCCCTGGTCGTCTTTACACGCCAGTGGGTAGTCCTTGGCTTTCTGGATGTCCTTTACCGTGATCAGCCCTCTTAACTCGAACTCCTCGTTGACCACCAGCACCTTTTCAATGCGGTGGCGGTGGAGCAGCTCCTTGACGTCTTCCAGGTCTGCCCCTTCCTTTACGGTTACCAGCTTGTCCTTTGCGGTCATAATCTCGGAAACCGGTGTATCCAGGCGGCTTTCAAACCGGATGTCACGACCGGTCACGATACCCACCAGATCACGGCCATCCACTACCGGCAGTCCGGAAATGTTGTTCGCCATCGTAATGTCGACCAGTTCGCGAACGGTGGTCTCCGGTGTCACCGTGATCGGATCCTTCACCACACCGCTTTCGAATTTCTTTACCTTACGGACCGCTGCGGCCTGTTGCTCTACAGACATGCTCTTGTGCATGATGCCGATACCGCCCTCCTGGGCCATGGAGATGGCCAGATCCGCTTCGGTAACGGTATCCATGGCCGCCGACACCAGAGGAATGTTGAGCTTGATA
>JAWWAT010000304.1:0-4755 GCA_033721635.1 Marinobacter sp.
CGATCGATCGAGTTATCAAAGATGTCGATTTCGAGGACGTGGACAGAAGAGCGCGTCAGGCCCTCACTGATCACGGGTTCGGTGTGCTGACAGAAATTGATGTCAAAGCCACCATGAAGAAAAAGCTGGACAAGGATATGCAGGCCTATCGGATTCTCGGGGCCTGCAATCCTGGCATGGCGTGGGAAGCCATCGGTGTGGAGCCTCGCGTGGGTGCCATGCTGCCTTGCAACGTTATTCTTCGTGAGGTTTCGGAGGGCATTGAGGTAAGTGCAGTGGATCCATTGGCTTCCATGAGCGCCATCGATAATGACGAGCTCAAGCAGGTTGCCGGGAAGGTCAGGGATATGCTCTCTGAGGTTGTGGAATCGATCTGAAGCCGGTAGAGGCGTCGATTTGCTGCAGTGCCTGCGGTTTGCAATGGATTAGCGAATTAGCCAGGCGAGCGCATAGCCCAACTGAACACTGGAAATGCAAATAGGACTCCTCATTTGACGACGGGATACCTATTTGATGTCAGTCATATTATGGAGAAGAAAAAAGGAAAAAAGATATGGATATAAAGACTTTTGGACAACTGATCGACTGGACGCGCGATCTGCACTCACATCTGGCGAGCTGTCTGTCCCATTGCGCAACAAAGCACGAGGAAGAACGGGCCCGTGCGCTTTTGGATTATCTGGCAGCTCATGAATCGGAAATAGAGCGGATCGTGAACGAGTTTGAGCACCAAGGGGATAAGAAGGCACTGGAAACTCGGGTGTACGACTACCTGTCCCATAATCCGATCAAAACTCATCGAACCTGCGACGAGCCTTACGCGAAGCTTGATTTTGATGGTATCTGCCGGGAAGTGTTCGACTTTCATGATCAGATTATTGATCTCTACAAAACGCTGATTGGAAAAGCCGAAATTCCAGAAGCAAAAGAGCTGTTCGAATCTCTTTTGGCGATGGAGGAAAATGAGTCGATGAGACTGGCTCGTCAGGTTGGCCGAATGCAGGATCTATGAGATCCGAGCACTTTTGCTGACAGCTTAATCCCTTTGAATGTTTCCAATTGAGGCTCACCTTCACACCTCAAAGACGGGCGCAAAGCCACCTCCCGGCGTTCGAAAGTTGGTGGCCTGGCCCTGGTACACACGGGCAGCGGCAAGCAGATGTTGCCCGGCATAGGTGTACAAACGGATATCGACCTTTCTGGTGGTGACCGTGCCATCCACTCTCAGGGTGCGTTCTCCGGCGGGAACGAAGTTCTGCGCGATGTAATCACCCTTCAGGATCTCTTCGAAAACGCGGCGGGTTAGTTTTTCGCCCCGATAGACGCCCTTGCTGCCATGGCCCGCTACCGGTTTGAAAAACAGTTTACGCCGGTTGCTCCACAACTCCGCCTCATCACTTGCTGAAACCAGCCGGGTCTTCGGTACAGCTCTATCCAGAAATCCTGCCTCGGTTTCACTCAGGCCCCAGTCGCGCAGGGTTTGGGCATCAGATAGCAGGATCAGGTTCCGTTTGTCGGCCATCAGCGCATGGGCGCGTGGATTGGGCGTGACGACCGCCGCGCCGTCGAGGTAGGCGCGCCTCAGCGCCCCAAGAGCCGGGGCCTCCAAGGCAAAATCCACCAGGCGGTTGTACACCATGTCGATAGGCTTGCCGTGGGCGCTCAGAGCGCCATCAACATACTCAAGCTCCGATGGGTCGAGGATCAAGGTCTCTATGCCTCTGGCCTGGAATAACTGCTGGGCCAGTTGGAATTCCGGGAACATAAACTGGGATTCAGGGGCATCGTCCACAATGGCCAGGCAACCGGGCGTCGAGTCGCCACCTTGCCGTTGCCACTCCTGCTGGAACATGGCAAACACCGCGTCCTCGAACCCATCCAGTGCACGGTTGGTGCCAGCGGTCTGCTGGGACGGGTCACAGCATCGGTGTTGAGCCCGGGCCAATACCGTGTTCAGAAATGCGCCGCCGGCGTTGGTGTTGATTTCGATCAGCTGAGGTCCGTTTTCGCCCAGGTGAAAGTCGTAGCCCATGAAGGCCCCGATGGGGCCTGGGTCAAAACCGGCGATGTCCGGCGCCCAGGACAGAGCTCTTTCCTTATAGGGCGGAAGCTCGGCTGCGAATTCGATCGCCTGAACAATCCGTTTCATCGTCGCGATGTCCGCTTGGGGAACGAAAACCGGTGTGTTTGAAAAGAGATGAAGGAGTTCAGGAGTGGTCGGCAGCTCGTTCCCAATGCCTGAAAACTGCTTCCGGAGGCTGTCAGTGAGCGCTTTTCGGTCAAGAGTGATGCAGTAACACTGCCGGTTGAGCTGGTCGGCGTGGGTTTTGGTTGTTCGCTGGTTTTCCTGGGGCACGTCTTGCATTGGGTGTCCATGGTCATTGTGAATCGTTCCACCTTGATTCTGGTCAAACGGATGCATGTTTCGCAACTGTTTTCAGGCCTGTTTCAGCTTGGTGTGATGGACTGCTGCCAAGTAATGACCATGCCTGTTCGGGATCTTGCTTACCGGGCGAGGAAATCTTGCTGAAACCCTCTGACCAAAAAGGGCACGCTATGAAACATTCGTTGCGCAATAAGTGGATTGCTGGAATTACGGCCAGTGTCGCTATGAGTTTTTCGCTGATGGTGGCCGCAGACACGAACCGGGCATTTGTTCCCATGGGCACAGCGGATGCCGTCGGCGTTATTGATCTGGAAAACCGCAAGGTGACTTCGTACATTGGCGGCACACTGAATACCCACGGTTCGGCACTGACCCCGGATGGCCGGCATCTGGTGGTGGGTAGTTTGTCGGCGCATGATCGTCAGGAGCCGGTTAGTCGCCCCGAAGGCGTTTCAGAAGATGAACACGCCGCTCATCATGGGGGCGGGAGGTCTACTGAATTGGAAGCAGGGAGTACGGGGCTGCTCTATTTGGTGAACACGGCCACAAAGACGATTGACCGCAAACTGGAAGTGCCGGGGCCTGTGCACCATGTGCTGGTGACTTCCAACGGTCGCTATGCCGTTTCCACGCATCCTGCCCGTGGCAGTATCAGCGTTGTGGATCTGGATTCCGGTCAGTTGGTCAAAACTGTGGCGACGGGGCCGGCCCCCAACTATCTGGTGCAAACCGACGACGGCCAATCCCTTCTGGTCAGCAATACCGGTAATGGCACGGTCAGCGAAGTGGATACCGAGCACTGGTTCGTCGAGCGCAATTTGCGAGTTGGCGGCAACCCAGAGCATATGGTGCTTGCCCCCGGCAACCAGCGGCTCTACGTGAATGATGCTGCATCTGGCCAGGTTCTTGTCCTTGAGCTTGCCAAAGGCGCGGTGGCGAACCGGTACGAGGTTGGGGAGGCGCCCCATGGCGTTGGCTTGAGCGCAGATGGCCAGACCCTCTATGCCACCAGCCAGGGCGGCAACCAGGTGGTCCGGATTGAGCTAGCCAGCGGCGCCCGCCACACCAGGCCGCTGGCTCCTGCGCCCTATCATCTTGCGGTCTCTCCCTACGATGGCCAGCTACTGGTGACCAGTCGGGCAGAGAACAAGCTTTGGGTGCTCGACCCGGAATCCCTCGATGTGGTTGATGAGATCGCGCTGAGCGGCATAGGCCATCAGATATCCCTTGAGGCCCATTAGTACCCTGTTCTGACACTGGCTTTTTCGCAAAGGAACCGCTCATGGATCGACGCTTTAAAATTACCTTGGCAATGTTTGCCGTTATCGCGCTGGTTTTACTCTGGGGAGAACACAAGGTTCATCTGCTTGGCGCCTTGCCCTGGCTGATACTGCTTGCTTGTCCGCTGATCCATATTTTTATGCACGGAGGGCATGGAGGACATGGAGGACATAACCACCAGGCAGAGCAACCGGGAAAGAGTGGAGAGCAGCGTGATGACTGATGGTGCATCGGATTATGGCCTTTGGAGCCTAGTGGTGCTGAATTCGGCGATTTTCATATTCTTCGCCTTCAGTTTTTTCAAACCGCAGACCCGCCGGGACTGGCGTTCGTTTGGTGCCTTCAGCGCGTTTCTGGTGGCACTGTTCACCGAGATGTACGGGTTCCCGCTGACGCTCTACTTTCTCTCCGGTTGGCTGCAGAGCCAGTATCCTGACGTGAATTGGTTGGCTCACGACAGTGGCCACTTGCTGGAAATGCTGTTTGGTTGGAAGGGTTCCCCACACTTTGGGCCGTTTCATCTCTTGAGCACAGTGTTTATTGGCCTCGGGTTTTATCTGATTGCGGCTGGCTGGCGTACCCTGTATGCCGCGCAAAAGGCAGGGCAGTTGGCCACAACCGGCCTTTATGCCCACGTTCGCCACCCTCAGTATTCCGGCTTCGTGCTCATCATGTTCGGTTTTCTGCTGCAGTGGCCAACGCTGCTGACGCTGGCCATGTTCCCGGTGCTGGTGTGGATGTACTCGCGCCTGTCTATTCACGAGGAGCGTGAAACAGAAAAAGCGTTCGGCTCCGATTGGCGGGCCTATGCAGCCAGAACTCCCCGTTTTATTCCGCGATTGAGGAATTTGAGGCGCAAGGAAATCGAGGAACAAGAATGATGCATGGGGCAACTATCTCAGTAGGCGTTCTTGCAGTCGCACTAATCAGCGGCTGCGGTAAACAGGCGGTGGATGACCGCTGGTACACACAGGCTGAGGTCGAGCGCGGCGCAGTGGTGTTCGACGACAACTGCGCAAGCTGCCATGGCGGCAATGCCCAAGGCGCTTTCAATTGGAAAAAGACTCTGAAGGATGGCTCTTACCCGC
>JAWWAT010000305.1:0-4754 GCA_033721635.1 Marinobacter sp.
AACATGTCGATGAGGATGAACTCGTCTGCCTGTCTGATCAGCCGGAACACCTCGTCGAAGATTTCATGGTTTCTTTCTTCGCGGCCGTCCTGATAGTGACGGGTGACGTCCGTCAGCAGAATTGGCTCTTCCAGCGGCATCGGGTTTCCGCGATAGCTTATACCCGAAGGTAAGGGTTTGTGAGTGTGGTAGAGACCGATGCCGGCAAGGGCAAGCAGCAACAGGAGTATCAGTAACTTCAGTGCCATGGGTGTATTTCCGTCATCCCTGAGCTAAGCGACGGCCTCACTATACGTGACCTCTCTCTCAGGTAAACAAACACTTACAAAAAACACTCCGGTTCGTGTATCGCAGTTAGGCCACGCTTTCTAAACTAGGCAGATCAACCATTTATAACAAAGTTGCCTGTGAACGCCATACTTTCTTTCATACCCCGCCTGTTCAGCCTGCGGGTCGTTATTCTTGTTCTGGCTGTTGTGTTTGCTCTCATGGGAGACCAGCTTGCCCTCGTTGGCTGGGCAGACCGCGCGCTGTTCAGTATTCTCGGCGTACCAGAAGGTGCCACCTCGGCGACAATTGTGCCACAGGAGGCATTCGGGAGGGCCATGGCCGATCGTGGGCTTTCGCAGCCGCTCTGGTCCGATATGGCGGTGACGGCCGGGCTGGCAATCACGGCACTGTATCTGGTGCTGGCGATTCCTGCCATGGGCGCCGCTGTGTCCTTGCCAGTAAGCTTGTTACTCGGTGGCTCCCTGGTCGTCATCCAGGCCGCCCTGATGTTTTACCGCAACGCCTGGGTGCCGTTTGGCGTGGTGCTGACTTTGCTGGTCGTGGGGTACGTGGTGATGCTGTTCTGGTTGCAACCCCGAAAGCACATCCGTGCCCTGACGGCCAACGTCCGCGATGCCCGGCTGAAACTGGCCAGGGTGTTTCTGCAGCAGGGTCACACAGACGAAGCCCTTGAGGCGCTCAGTCTCTGCCCGGAGTGCGAGAGCGAGCTTGAGCTGCGCTATGACGTTGCAATCCACCAGGAACGCAAGCGCCAATATGATAAAGCGGTCAGCACTTACCGCAGTATCCAGGAGCGCAAGAAAGGTTTTCGGGATACCGCCGCGCGACTCGCCGCGCTGGAAAAACTCGTACCGGACAATTCGTTGATGCAGGCGGGGAGCTTTGATGCCACCCGTACCCTGCTGATGCCGGAATCCTCGGTCAGTCGACCAACCCTGGGACGCTACGAAATCGAGCGCGAGATTGGCCGTGGCGCCATGGGCGTGGTCTATCTGGGCAAGGACCCCAAGATTGCCCGGACGGTTGCCATCAAGACCCTCAGCTACCAGGCCTTTGATGACGGCCAGCTGCAGGATCTCAAGGAGCGATTCTTCCGGGAGGCAGAAGCAGCTGGCCGCCTGAGTCACCCGGCTATTGTCACGGTATATGACGTAGGCGAGGAGGCAGACCTCGCCTACATTGCCATGGATTATGCGAAAGGGCGCCCGCTCAGCGAATTCGGCAGACCCGGCCGGTTACTGCCTCTGCCCAGGGTGCTGGATATCGTTGCCCGCGTGGCAGACGCGCTGGCCTATGCCCACAGCCAGAAAATTGTTCATCGCGACATCAAACCCGGGAATATTATCTTCAACCCGGACTCTGGCGACATAAAGATCACCGACTTTGGCATTGCCAAGATTTCTGATGACTCGCGAACGCGCACCGGTGCCGTGATGGGCAGCCCGTTGTACATGTCGCCGGAACAACTGAAGGGCCAGAAGGTGACCGGGGCGTCCGATATCTACAGCCTGGGCGTGACGCTGTACAAGTTGGTCAGTGGCGAAACGCCCTATCAAGGCGATACCCTGGCCAATCTGACGTACCAGATTCTCAACAAGCGTCCGCGCAGCGTCCGTGAGTTCAACGCGGATCTCCCTAACGGTGTGGTCCGCCTGATCAACAAGGCTATCCAGCGCGAGCCGGACAAGCGCTTCGCCAGCGCCGCCACCATGGCCGAGGCGGTTCGTCGTCTTGCCGTTCGCGAAGCGGGCCAGGAGGTGTCCTGATGAGATATCACGTTGCCGGCCAGAGCCACCGGGGAGCCGTTCGGGAGTCGAACCAGGATGTTGTTGGCTGGCGAATCTCTCATTCCGGCGACCACGCGTTGCTGGTGGTTGCCGACGGCATGGGCGGCCATCAGGGGGGTGAAGTTGCCAGCCGCATTGCTGTGGATGCGGTCATGGAGTCGTTGGGGCCGGAAATCGCCGAAGCCTCCCCTTATATTTCCGACAAAGCCATCAGAGACAACCTTGACCGCGCGTTCGAACTGGCCAATGAGCGCATCGTGAGTCGCCGTGCCAACGATCCAAGACTTGAAAAAATGGGCACCACACTGGTCGTGGCCTGGGTGAGTGGCAACCAGGCGCACATAGCCCACATTGGCGATTCCCGGTGTTACAGCCTGAGTGGTAATCAAGCTTTGTGTCTCACGCGGGACGACACCGTCGTCCAGAACATGCTGGAAGACGGCAGTATTACTGCGGCTGATGTGCCCAATGTGCCCTTTAGGAATGTCCTTACACGGGCGGTGGGGGCGGCGGAGCAGGCCGATCCGAGTTATCGGTGCGAGACCCTTGAAGAGGGGGGGGTGCTGCTGCTGTGTTCCGACGGGCTGACCGATTCAGTTCCCGAATCCCGGTGGCTTGAAATCCTGAAGGAAAGTGACGGCATGGAGCGCACGGTTCAGGCACTGATTGATGCCGGCCTGGCAAACGAGGCTGGTGACAATGTGTCTGTGGTATTACTGAAGTTGGAGTATTGAGGAAACTAACATGGCTTCGCTTTCGCAACTGGTGGATAACGTTGTGGTTAACACCTTTGAACTCGGACAACCGGAAACCCGCATTGGCAGGCGCCCGGACAACGATATCCAGATTGATGAAATTTCTGTGAGCGGCCAGCACGCGCTGATAGAAGCGGTGCCCAATGCCTATCTGGAAGGGACGGTGGATTACTACATCACCGATAGCAACAGCACCAATGGCACCTTCGTGAACGAACTGCGGGTTGGTGGTCGGCAACGCCTCAACAGCAACGACATGGTGCGCATTGGCTGGAATGAGTTCCGCTTCATCGATGAAGAGGAGCAGGCGCTGGAAAAAACCGCCTATATCCTCGACTGACCATCACTAACGGCCCCGTTTTACCGGATCCTGTCCTGGACAAATCGGCTGAAACGGGCAAGCAGCGAGGACGCATCCGGCGCTGGCTTTACGCCAGCGATCAGGGCGTCCGCATCGAGCCCCTCTCGCGTCAGATCGGGCGCTTGCACTTTCAGGTAGGCGCTCATGATGGCGTCGGTGAATTCCGGATGGAATTGCACGCCCCAGGCGCAGGAGCCGATTCTGAACGCCTGATGGGGCTCGAATCGGTTGCGCCCCAGCAGCACCGCGCCCTCGGGCAGGCGCAGTACCGACTGTCGATGCGTCAGCTGCGCCGGGAATGTTTTTGGCAGCTCCCGGAACAAGACATCGGAAGCGGCCTCGGGAAGAAGCTCAACCTCGTGGGTACCGGTTTCACGGCCGTCCGGGTGGTAACCCGCTTCCCCGCCCAGTGCATGGGCCAGCAATTGGTGGCCGTAGCAGACGCCGAGCACTGGCACTTCATTTCTGACGGCTTCTGCCAGCCATTGCCCTGCGCTCTCACTCCATTCGGCACGATCGCTCACCATCGCGGGAGAGCCTGTCACCACGATGCCGTCCCAGTCCACCGGATTCCCCGGCAGTTCGCCAGCCTCGGCGTTGGCAACGGTGATATCCAGCTCGTCTGACAGTCCTCGCAGAAACCATTCGTCGAAATCGCCAAACCTTGCCCGAAGGTCGGGGTAGGTGGAGCCTGTTTTCAGGACTACCACACGCGCGTTGCGTTTCTCGGGAGTGTTCTGTTGCATGGTGCTATCTACCTGCATGGCCTGAAGCCTGGGTTATCTACTGGTTGGGCAGTTCTGCGTTATGGAAGACATTCTGTACGTCGTCCAGTTCATTCAGCATATCCAGGAATTTCTCGAACATGGGGATGTCGTCACCTTCCACCACAGTGGTGGTTTTGGGCAGGAACTGGATTTCATCCACTTCAAAATCGATGTCTTCAATGGCGTCCACGAGTGCCTGGCGAGCCTTGGCGTATTCGGTGTTCGGCGTGAACACGGTAATCAGGCCATCTTCGTTCTCGATGTCGGTGACATCGACATCCGCTTCCATCAGTGCCTCAAGTACGGCTTCTTCATCGTCGCCCTTGAACGCAAAAATAGCGCTGTGGTCGAACATGTGAGACACGGCTCCGGGCGTGCCGATCTTGCACTTGGTCTTGGTGAAGGCCAGGCGCACGTCACCGAAGGTACGGTTCGGGTTATCGGTCAGACAGTCCACGATGACCATGCAGTTGCCCGGTCCGTAGCCCTCGTAGCGAGCCGGAGCATAGTCTTCGCCGGCGCCACCCTTGGCCTTGTCGATGGCCTTTTCGATGACGTGTGAGGGCACCTGGTCTTTCTTGGCCCGCTCGATCAACCCGCGCAGGGACAGGTTGGCCTGGGGATCGGGGCCTCCGGACTTGGCGCTCATGTAAATCTCGCGGCCGTACTTGCTGTAGACCTTGGTTTTTGCCGCAGCCGTCTTGGCCATGGATTCTTTGCGGTTCTGGTAGGCTCTGCCCATCTGCGCTGCCTCTTGGTTCTCTGGAAAAGGCCGGATTTTACTCAACATTGC
>JAWWAT010000306.1:0-4731 GCA_033721635.1 Marinobacter sp.
AATGGTCAGGTATACCTGAAAGTGCCGGTTAACCTGTTCTGAGATTCCTGATGAATCTTAAACGCTATCTGCCAATCCTGGATTGGGCGCCGGAATATGGTCGGGGTCAGGCCACGAGTGACCTGGTGGCCGCGATCATCGTTACCGTTATGCTCATCCCCCAGTCGCTGGCGTACGCGCTGCTTGCCGGGCTGCCTGCCCAGGTGGGTTTGTACGCGAGTATTCTGCCCCTGGTGATATACGCGGTCTTTGGCACCAGCCGAACCCTGTCTGTGGGTCCCGTGGCTGTGGCGTCACTGATGACGGCGGCTGCCCTTGCGCCACTGGCGGAGGCCGGCACCCCGGAATACGTTGCCGGGGCCGTTCTTCTGGCGGTAATGTCAGGGCTGATGCTGACAGTGATGGGGGTGCTCAGACTCGGTTTCCTCGCCAACTTTCTCAGTCACCCGGTCATTTCCGGCTTTATCACAGCCTCCGGTATTGTTATCGCTGCCAGTCAGCTAAAGCATCTATTCGGCATCGAGGCCTCCGGCCACAACCTGCTGGAAATTGGTCAGTCACTGTTTCGGTCCATTGGGGAGACCAATCTGGCAACCTTGTCCGTTGGCGGCGGCGCATTGGTATTCCTGATACTGGCCCGCAAGCGCCTCAAGCCGCTTCTTATGAGAATGGGGTTGGCTCCGAGAATGGCGGATATTCTGACCAAAACCGCGCCGATTCTGGCGGTTCTGGTGACCACCCTGGTGGCCTGGCAGTTCCAGCTTGACGGCCAGGGTGTGCGTCTGGTCGGGGATGTGCCTCAAGGACTTCCGGAGTTCACCATGCCCACTCTGGACCTGGGGTTGTGGCAGCAGCTTGCGGTCAGCTCCCTTCTGATCAGCGTTGTCGGTTTCGTGGAGTCGGTGTCCGTGGGCCAGACCCTCGCTGCTAAACGCCGCCAGCGTATCGATCCGGACCAGGAGCTGATTGGTCTGGGTACTGCCAACCTGGGCGCCGGTTTTTCCGGGGGTATGCCCGTTACCGGTGGCTTCTCCCGCTCCGTCGTCAACTTCGATGCCGGTGCCGAAACCCCGGCTGCCGGTGCCTATGCGGCGGTTGGTATCGCGCTGGCGACGCTGTTCCTGACGCCGGCCATCGCCTACCTGCCCCAGGCGACTCTCGCCGCGACCATTATTGTGGCGGTGGCCACGTTGATCGACTTTTCGGCCCTCGGGCGCACCTGGCGCTATTCCCGCACCGACTTTGGTGCCATGCTGGCCACCATCGTGCTGACCCTGGTACACAGTGTGGAGGCCGGCATCATCGCCGGGGTGGCGCTGTCTATCGGGCTGTTTCTGTACCGGACCAGCCGTCCTCACAGTGCGGTGGTTGGCCGGGTGCCTGGTACCGAGCATTTTCGGAATGTGCTGCGCCACGCTGTGGAACTGTGCCCGAAGGTGACCTTCCTGCGTGTGGACGAGAGCCTGTACTTTGCCAATGCCCGGTTCCTGGAGGAGACGGTCATGGACCTGATGATCCGGGAGCCGGAGCTCAAAGACCTGGTGCTGGTATGTCCAGCGGTGAACCTGGTGGACGCCTCGGCTCTTGAAAGTCTGGAGGCGATCAACGAGCGTATGAAGGATGCAGGGGTCAGGTTGCATCTGGCGGAAGTGAAAGGCCCGGTGATGGACAAGCTGAAAGGGACAGAGCTGCTTTCCCACCTGGGGGGCGAGGTTTTCCTGAGTACTTATGAGGCTTGGCAGCGCCTGACCGACCTTGGCAAACTCGAAAAACAGGTCGCCTGATCAGTCTGGGCTCGCTTGCACCGGGGGTGGGGCGAGCCGCTAAGATGTCATTCCCGACCCCGTTGCTGCGGTACGTTCACTATGGGCATGACTGAAAACCTGCTTTCCACCAGCCAGTGGATCATTACGCTTCTGCTCTTTCTGGTGATTCTTGTTCGGGCGCTGCGCTCGATTGACTGGCAGGCGTTTCGCAAGGACAACGCACTCCAGCACTCGTTTTTCGGTGCGGCTGTAGTACTTGGCTTTGTCTGGCAGTTGCGGGCGGGCATTTCGCCGGGCCTGGCCATCCACATTTTCGGTATCACGGTGATAACGCTGATGCTGGGGTGGGCGCTGGCGGTGCTGGCGGGCCTGATGGCGCTGGTGATCACGGTCATCACTGGCCGCGAGCCCCTGATCATGTTCGCCGCCAATGGCCTGATCACGGTAATGGTGCCGGCCATTGTCAGCCACGGAATCATGCTCTGGGAGCGCCGACGGGATTTCCGGAACTTCTTCGCCTATATCTTCTTCTGTGGTTTCTTTGGCGCGGGCATTTCTGTGGCGGCGGCTGGTACGGTCATGTGCCTGATGTTATGGACCAGTGGGGTGTATACGTTTGATGAACTGGTGCACGAGTACATCCGTTACCTGCCCCTGTTCATGATTCCAGAGGGGTTTGTGAACGGCACCTTTGTGACCGGCCTGATGGTGTTCCATCCGGACCGGCTGACCACGCTGGACCAGAGACGCTACCGATAGAGCCGATCCGGCTCAGATACCCTCGCCACTGACCACGGCCGGATTGAGCATGTCCCCGGTGTTTCCTGATCGCGCTTTCGCCTTCCAGCTCTGGGCCCATTCCAGCACCCTGGTTGCCGGCATGGGTCGGGCAATGCCGTAACCCTGCACGAAATTGCAGCCCATCTGCCGCAGTGCCTTTGCGTGCTCCATGGTTTCCACCCCCTCGGCCAGTACCGGATGAGCAAACCTCTGGGCCAGAAAGATCACGCTCTCCACAATGGCGCGGTCGCTGGCATCCTCAAGCATGTTGCGCACAAAACTCTGGTCGATCTTGATGATGTCTACCGGCAGCGTGCGCAAGTAGGTCAGTGACGAAAAACCAGTGCCAAAATCGTCCAGTGCCACCTGCAGACCAAGGCTCTGACACCGGGCCAGGACATTGCTGGCCCGCTGGGTATCCTCCAGGGCCGTAGACTCCAGTACCTCCAGGGTAATCTGGGCGGGCGCCAACTCCGGGTGGCTGTGCAGATAGCTTTCCAGATAATCAGCAAAACTGCGGTCCATCAGGTGAGGGGCGCTGATGTTGATGCTGACCGCCAGATCCTGACCGGCTTCTTTCCAGGCATTCATCTGGTAAATCGCTTCTTTCAGCACCCACTGGCCCAGAGGGACCTCCAGATGACTGTTCTCGACGATGGGCAGGAATTCCCCGGGAGAGACCAAACCTTTCTCGGGATGATTCCAACGGATCAGTGCTTCAAACCCGAACAGTTCACCGTCGTTGGCCCGGATCTGGGGCTGGAAATACAGCTCGAATTCCTCGTTCTCCAGCGCCCGGGAGATTTCCATCAACTGATTGCGACGGTTCCGGCGATGCTCATCCAGGCCGGGATCGAAAAAATGATACTGGTTGCGGCCTTTTTCCTTGGCGGAATACATCGCCTGGTCGGCATGGCGAATCAGCCCTTCAGCGTCTGATCCGTCTTCCGGGTAACGGGTAATACCAAGACTTGCGGTGAGGGTGACGCTTTGCTCACCTACGGCGACCGGCTCTCCAACGGTGGCCAGAATCCTTTGATAGACCGCTTCGTGGTTGTCGTCGCCCTGCAGCAGGAGGACGAATTCGTCGCCACCGATCCGCGCCACAGTGTCGCCGCTGCGCAGTGCGCGAGTCAGCCGCTCGGCCAGGGTGCGCAGAGCCTGGTCTCCGGTCGAATGGCCCCATTTGTCATTGAGTGCCTTGAAGCCATCCAGGTCCAGATAGCACACGGACACACTGCGGTGTTGCCGGTCGGCGTGATTCCGGGCAGTGCGGAGTCGTTCCTCGAGCAGCTGGCGGTTGGGCAGACCGGTCAGGTCGTCGTAGTTGGCGGCCCGTTCCAGTTCTTTCGCGTGGTTTTTTATCGCCGTGATGTCGGAGAATGCGGCCACGTGGTAGTACTGCCCGGGCTCCTCCAGGTGAACGCGGCTGATCGAAAGCAGTTCAACGTATTCTTCGCCATTCTTCCGACGGTTCCAGATTTCACCACGCCAGTGGTCGGTTTCCTCTATGGTGCGCCACATCGACCGGTAGTACTCCCCGGAATGTCGGCCGGAGCTGAGAATCGCCGGGTTCAGGCCCAGTACTTCCTGACGGCTGTAACCGGTAATCCGTGAAAACGCGGGATTCACATCCAGGATCCGATTGGACTGGTCGGTGATCAGGATGGCTTCGTGGCTGCGGTCGAACACGCTGGCCGCGATCCGCAGGCCCCGTTCGCTGTTCTTACGGTCCGAGATGTTGTTCTGAATGGCGATATAACCGGGCGAGACGCCCTGTTCGGTGCCAATCGGAACGCAATAGGTATGCACCCAGTAGGGTTCGCCGGCCTTGGTGTAATGAAGTATGTCTTCTTCAATGACTTCGGCACGGTGCAGCTTCTGGTTGATGCGCTTTATGGTTTCCGGATCGGTGTCCGGCCCGTAAAGCACGTCCTTGGGAAGGCATCCGCGCACGTCATCAAGCTGGTACCCCGTGTGTTCCTCAAAGCTGGGATTTACCCATTCAATGCGCCCGGCATCATCCAGCATTACCAGGAAATTGGGCGTAACCGCCGCAACCATTGCAAGACGATAGGGGTCAATGTCTGAGGGGGGTGTGATCGTTGTTGGGGATCTGGGCATGAGAGTCAGTAACGTGTGCTCCGGTGTGTAAATTTACGAGTTCCCCTCCCTGTGAGACCTG
>JAWWAT010000307.1:0-4646 GCA_033721635.1 Marinobacter sp.
AACCTCCAGAATATCCCCATTCGCAGCGAGCAGGGACGCCGCATACGGCAGGCCTTTATCGCACCCGAGGGTTACAAGCTGGTGGCTGCCGACTACTCCCAGATCGAGCTGCGGATCATGGCCCACCTTTCCGGCGACAAGGGGCTGCTGAAAGCCTTTGAAAAGGGCGAGGACATCCACAAGGCCACCGCCTCGGAAGTGTTCGGCGTCAGCCTGGAAGAAGTATCCTCAGACCAGCGCCGAAGCGCCAAGGCCATCAACTTCGGTCTGATCTACGGCATGTCCGCCTTTGGTCTGTCCCGTCAGCTGGACGTTGAGCGCAAACTCGCCCAGCAATACATCGACCGTTATTTCGAACGCTACCCCGGCGTTCTGAAATACATGGACAACATCCGCAAACAGGCCCACGACGATGGCTTCGTTGAAACCCTGTTTGGCCGCCGCCTGTACCTGCCGGAAATCAACGCCCGTAACAAACAGCTGCAGCAGGCGGCCGAGCGGACCGCTATTAACGCTCCCATGCAGGGGACAGCCGCGGACATCATCAAACGAGCGATGGTAGATGTGGAGAATTGGCTGCTCACGGAACACGCCGATGAAGCCCGCATGACCATGCAGGTTCACGATGAACTGATTCTGGAGGTGAAGGAATCGGCCCTCGACAAGATCCGGTCAGGCCTGGAGAAGCGCATGTCCGCAGCAGCTGAACTGGATGTTCCACTCCTGGTGGAAGCCGGTGCTGGTGACAACTGGGACGAAGCGCACTAATTAGCACCAGGAAAGGGCATGGACGCCCGAAAACGCACCGAAATCGACCGTAAAATCCACTGCCTGGCCTGCCCTCAAGCTCCGTGCCTCCGCGGCAGGCCGCGGACACTATCTCCCAACGAAATACCACCGTCACGGCACGATATTCGCAATGTAATATGAGTCGGCGCCCTGCCCCACCATGCACTTCGGGCAGCGCCAGGTTGTGACATTCCATCTCCGAGGCTCATACCATGACTTCTCTGGCATCTGAACGTAGCTGGCTGCTAGACCCCAGTGTGCTAAAACTGGTTCACCAGTGCCGCCGCCTGATTCACACAGAATTCGGCGTCAAACTGCACCTTACGGAAGAGCATCTGGACCAACAACTGGCCGATTACGCCCGCAAAACCCGCTCCACCCAACTGATCCGCACCTGGGAAACTCTGAAGGAACAGGTTCCACAGCTGAATATCGAACCAGAGGAAGAAGACGACGGTTTCAAGCGTAATTATCGAGGCCAGGTCATTGCAGACGCACCAACGGCATCAGCACAGGACCACGAGGCAGGAGAAATCGACCCGCCACGGAAGAAAAAGGTCATCTACCGTGGCCAGGTGGTTGGCTGACCAGCCTGTTTCCTGGACAGCCAAGGTTCATGAGTAATCAGAAGGATTTGCTCACCTCTACGGCTGCACTCCAGGCACTCAGTTTATAACTGCCGCGGTAATTGCTTGGATCTTCCACTCCAGGCTGCAGCTCAGCGACCTGCGTGGGATTCTCGTGCTGATAGTTTCTTTCATTGATCTGCGCATCGCCATCGAAGATCAGCGTGCCTGCAGCCACGTCAACGGCCCAACCACTCTGCGCGTCCGCCCACTGCGCTCCAAGGGTCAACCAATGACGGTCATTGGAGGGAATCCTGGCAGTCACAAAGTTCTTGTTAACCGGTGACTCATCAAAGGCATAACCGGTTTTGAAGGCCCACTCAGGCGAGGCTTGCCAGATTGCCCCGACATTGAACTGCCAGGTATTCTGCCATTTCTCGGTTACGTGACTGAGAACGACACCTTCCCGGGGCGCCCGGGTAATCTCACCACCGGCCTCGCGACTGACAATGTCCAGCTCTTCAAACCGGCTCCATTTGGCATAGGTTGCCCCGGCCAGGAGGCTGATCTCGTCAGTCAGCTGGTGCCGTGCACCCAGCGTTATGCTCTCGGGAATCGCAAGCGGCACTTCAACTTTTTCGGAGGCATTCGTTGGTACCACCACGCCATTGGCCGGATCAACAAAGTTGTTCAGCTTGGCATCGCCCTTCAGGTTCAGCTCGGTGCCGGTCTGGGCGCTCAGGCCAACTTGCGTCCTGTCGGATAACTCGTAAAGGAAACCAACCCGGAAGGTGACACCGATATCATCCCCCTCTATGTCAGCATAGCCCTGGTCATAAAGAGATGGATTCGGAGTGCCGTTCCGGGAAGAAACTGCAAGACTTGCTGCAGAATTGTCCAGGAATCGAGTCAGCTTGCCTTCTGCATACATCAGATTGATGCCGGCACCCATTGAGAGCCCTTGCCCATTACTGACAGAGATGGAGGGCGTAAAGGCAATGACAGTCAACTCGGTTTCATCAGCAAAGTATCGACCGACAAAATCGTCTTCGTAGTCTGCAGCCAATCCATAGGGCGCATGGATGCCGAAACCCACGTCGATCGAATCGCTGACTTCATGGGTTAGATAGAAATTTGGCAGGACCGCAGGATCAGCAATATCCCCGCCTCCAGTGCCGGGAACAGGCTGGCCAAGCTGGTTAACTGCCTGGGCGCTGTCATCACTGGCCTCGGCATCGATATCCAGAACTGCCGCACCAAAGGAAATATTGGTACCGGACAACTGGCTCATCCCGGCAGGGTTGAACAGAACGGTGGTTGCGTTCTCAGGGTTGGCAGCGGCGCCGGCGTTGGCGGTGCCCATGGCGCTGGCGCTCTGCTCATTGAGGGAAAAACCGCCTGCCAATGTGCTGGCAGGTGCGGCGAGCGCCGCGAGAGTGGTAAAACGTACAGCTCGTGAAAGCACTGAAGATCGGTGGTGCATGGTAACTCCTTGTTGAATCGCGCGGAGTATACGCACCACCCCTTACTGGCCTCAAATGCCATCCCTAACGGTTCAGGGGCCTATCTTTCTACAACTAAAGTCTAATTAGCGCTGTTCGAATCAGTCGTCCTGAATTGAAAGCTTGTCCACGGAGGAAGACAGCTTGTCCGCCCCCTGGGCGTCGGCACCCAGCTTGATCATCAGACGCAGGTCGTTGGCAGAATCAGCGTGAGCCAGGGCATCTTCGTAGGTAATCGATCCCTCTGCATACAGGTGATACAGCGCCTGATCGAAAGTCTGCATGCCGGATTCGTTGGATTTCGCCATCAGTTCCTTCAAACGATGCACCTCACCTTTGCGGATCAGGTCCGCCACCAGCGGGGTATTGATTAGCACTTCGATAACCGCTTTGCGTCCTTTGCCATCCGGCGTTGGCACCAGCTGCTGGGCCACAATGGCCTTGAGGTTCAGGGACAGATCCATCCAGATCTGGTTGTGCTGTTCCGGTGGGAAGAACTGGATAATCCGGTCCAGCGCCTGGTTGGCGTTGTTGGCGTGCAGGGTGGCCAGACACAGGTGACCGGTCTCGGCGAACTGCACGGAATACTCCATGGTCTGCCGCGTACGCACCTCACCAATCAGGATTACGTCCGGCGCCTGACGCAGCGTGTTCTTCAGCGCCACTTCGAAGCTGTCGGTGTCGATACCCACCTCACGCTGGGTAACGATACAGCCCTGGTGCTGGTGTACAAATTCGATAGGATCTTCAATGGAAATAATGTGGCCACGGCTATTGCGATTGCGGTGCCCGAGCATAGCCGCCAGCGAAGTAGACTTACCCGTACCGGTCGCACCCACGAACATGATCAGGCCACGCTTGGTCATGGCCAGTTCTTTGATCACTTCCGGCAGCGACAGATCGTCGATCTGCGGAATCTTTACCTCGATCCGACGCAGTACCATGCCGCACAGGTTGCGCTGGAAAAAGGCAGAAACCCGGAAACGGCCAATGCCACGAGCACTGATCGCGAAGTTACACTCATGGGTTTCCTCGAATTCAGCGCGCTGCTTGTCGTTCATGGCGCCGTAAACGAACTCCCTGGTCTGCTCCGGCGTTAACGCGTTTTTGGTAACCGGGAGCACTTTCCCGTTCACCTTCATGCTCGGCGGCACACCCGCTGTAATAAACAGGTCCGAACCGCCTTTTTCCACCATCAGCCGTAACAGTTTTTCGAATTCCATTTTTTGTACCCAGCCTTCATTGTTTGGTGCCTGGGCGGGGCAGGTACAGCTTCCCGGGACACGCTGTGAATACGTCCATGTACGCTTGACTGCAGCATCCATGCTGCAGACAGTCCCGGGAAGCTGTACCCGCCCCACCCGTCAAACCATATTCGGGGAGTCTGACTGATTCCCCTTTGCTCCCGGCACCGATAATTCGGCTTCAGGAGCAAACCAGATTAAAAGTTGTCAGGCATCTTTGCCTTGGCCCGCGCTGCTTCGCGGGAAATAAGCCCTTTCTGCAACAGCCGCTCGAGGCACTGATCCAGCGTTTGCATGCCCAGGGAACCACCGGTCTGGATGGACGAGTACATCTGGGCAATCTTGTCTTCCCGGATCAGGTTCCGGATGGCCGAGGTGCCGATCATGATCTCGTGGGCCGCAATCCGGCCGCCGCCCATTTTCTTCATCAGGGTCTGGGAGATAACCGCCTGCAGGGATTCCGACAGCATCGACCGCACCATGGACTTTTCTTCCGCCGGGAATACATCGACTACACGGTCAATGGTTTTGGCAGCGGAGGTGGT
>JAWWAT010000308.1:0-4635 GCA_033721635.1 Marinobacter sp.
GCTGATCTTTGCCATGGTACCGTTGCTGATTGCCATTGGCCCTGGCGCGGAAAGCCGGTTTGCCATCGGCCTGACCATCAGCGCGGGACTGGGTATTGGCACCCTGTTCACCATCTTTGTGTTGCCGGCGTTCTATATTCTCCTGGGACGGGATCATCATGGTTCAGCCGCCGATGAGCATGGCAACGGGACCGAAACTGAGGGTAAATCGGCCCCGGCCCACTGACCCGGTGTACGACATCAGGCCCGGCCACGGAAACGTGAGCCGGGTTTTTTTTCATCGGATCAGGACAGCAGCAGGTCGGGCTCCTCCAAAACCCGTTTACCCACTCCTCTGCTCTGAAGATTTCGCCGCCACTGAACCGTTTCGCTCGGCAATTCCCCGAAGTGTTCCCGGTAAAGGGCCGCGAACCGCCCCAGGTGGGAAAAACCTGCATCGGCGGCATACCATGAGATGTGCGGCACCTCGCACTGGCAGTCCACCAGACGCTGGCGGACTCTCACCAGCCGGTTTCGCTGGTACAACCGGTATGGCGTCATACCGGTTTCCCGTTTCATCAGATAGTAAAGGTTACGTTCGCTGACGCCCGAATGGCTGGCCAGTTCCTGAAGGTTGAAGTCCCAGCCCGGCTCATGCCTGATTTTTTCGATGGCCCTTAGCAAACGACGATCGAGTTTCGGGCACTGGCAAGTATGAGCCGATTGCTCTTGGGACTGCGTCAGATTGAGGAAAAGCTCATTGGTGAGCCTGATGGCATGAGCATCATCCCGAAAGAAGTGTGACCGATGGAGATAACAGTCGATGAGCTCTTCGTAGCTCGAGAGGCAGCCGTCACTTGTACCGGGGACAGTCGGGGCGGAAAAGCCCGGTTCCAGTCTGAGAATCAGCACCCTCGCTTCCGCGGGCAAACGCAATCGGAACTGGTCTTCCGGCCATGCGAGGACCAGTTGGTTCAGGCATCGCCAGGGTTCATCCCGTGTTGCAATCTCCGGGTTGCCGGCCCTCGGTAACAGGAAAACAGGCGCCGTCGCCCGGCAGCCCGCAATTTCCATGCCCTCGGCGGCATGCAGACAGATCAGACGGCCATTCTCCGTCGCCAGCGTTGACAAGGCCCCCACCTGATGGCCGCTGCCCTCGAATAGGGTGCATTCAATATCATAGCAACCGGATAACTCGCGAATTGCTGCAAGCCACTCCGCAAGGGAGGCACGATTAAGTCGAAGGTAGGCATCGAGTTCCAGGTCTGGCGCAGTATTTCGCATAGGGGTCCGGGGTGAAGATTTGCCCCTTGATAAATCAAACAGAGCCTCGGACCTAGCCAAATCTTGCAAAATGGCCCTGGCCGGGCATCCGACTAGCCTAATCTTGCTTTAGATCAATTAATACAGGACTCAGTTCCTGCCATGGCGCAGGCCTGGCCATCAGGAAACCCTGGCCCCGATGACACTTCAATTCCCTGAGCCTGTCGTACTGCTCTTCGGTCTCGATTCCCTCCGCCACCACTTCAAGATCAAGTGCTTCTGCAATCCCGAGGATCGCAGAGACTATTCGGGAATCGCCGGACTCGCCGCCGAGGCGCCAGATGAATTGCCGGTCAATTTTCAGCACGTGCAAAGGTAGGGTATGCAGGTAGGCCAATGAAGAGTATCCCGTTCCAAAATCATCGATCGCGACAATCACGCCCTGTTCACCAAATTGCCGAAGCCGGTTAAGGCATTGCCGGGACAGGTTCATCAGATGGGTTTCGGTAATCTCGATTTCAGGCACCCAGCCCACACTGCGAATGCGTTCGAACAGTGGCTCCAGCAAGGCTTCCAACCGGGAATCGGTTATCTGGCGTGCCGATATATTAATGGCCAGACCGAGCCCTTCGGGCAACTGGCCTGCGACCTCTGGCAAGTCCGAAAGTACACAGCGAACCAGATGCTCTGTCATTTCGTGAATATGGCCCCGTTGCTCGGCGATAGGGACAAAATCCGCGGGTGATACCGGGCCGAAATCCGGATGGTTCCAGCGCAACAGTGCTTCCAGGCCGGCGACCGTGCCAGTACCAAGGTGATACTGCGGTTGATAGACCACACTGAATTCGTCCGGAGCTGTCTTCAAAGAGGCTATCAATGCCTCGGACAAACGTTGCCTGTGCCGTCCGCGCTCATTGTCCACGGCACTGTAAATCCGGTAGCAGGCACGCCCAGCCATTTTCGCCGTATACATTGCCCGATCTGCATTCTGCAAAAGCTCGGCGCCGGTTCGGCCATTGTCCGGATATACCGCAGCGCCAACCGACGCAGACAAAAAATATTCTCGCGCACCCACGATGATGGGCGCCTGGAAAATCTGCGTCATACGCTGGCATACGCTTTCGAGGTCCTCATCATTCAGCAGTTCGATGATAACCGCGAACTCATCACCGGAAAGCCGCGCGACCACATCCCCCTTTCGCAGAACGCTCTGGATGCACTGGGAGGCCTGTTGCAGTACCTGATCACCGCATTCGTGTCCGTGCAGATCGTTAATCGACTTGAAAAAGTCGAGGTCGATGTACAGCACGGCGAAACACCCGCCGTCGCGCTCACTCTGGGCAACACGTGCTTTGAGGAATTCCTGGAACAGAGAACGGTTTGGCAGCTCCGTAAGCGGATCGTAATAAGCCAGTGAGGCCAGGCGCTCGTCGCCTGCGGTGATATCTCCGACATCGGTGAAGATCCCTGCAAAGAACTGTCGTCCATCCCGCTGTACCGGATAGATCGTCAACCATTGGGGATAGGTCTCACCATTCTTGCGCCGGTTCCAGATCACTCCCTCCCAACGCCCGTAATCGCTCAAACTTTTCCACATGCCTTGATAGAACTCGGGCGAATGCAGCCCGGAGCTGAGCACCGAAGGCGCGTGACCAACCACTTCCTCTGCCTGGTAACCGGTCACCGAGCGGAACATCCGGTTCACGTAGGCAATTCTGGGTTCCGTTGTCGACAGCATGATTGCCCTTGGATGGTTGTCCACCAGGGCCCTGAAATCTTGTTGTTGTAATGCCTGCATGCACTGCTTACTCCGTTTTAGCAGCCCCTGAACCTGGTCCGACCAGTTCCAGCCATCAGCATAATCAGTATCTGTCGCCAACCTAGCCACATATTGCAAAAACAGCGTGGTTACGACCAAAGCACAATAAAATGTGAAGGAATGTTCAATTTTTGCAATAACCGGATATCGAAAGGGCCCGAGTCAGCCGATAGTTGGTTGACGCAATGACTAACGCCAGAAAGGCAAGGACACTTAATGCGAATCAACGAACCCGTCAGCCAAAAAGAACGGGGATACCCGGACCACTATCATCTGATCACCACCACCGACCTACGCGGCAAGATCACCGCCGCCAACGAGGAATTCGCCGAAGTGGCGGGCTATTCAATTGACGAACTGGTCGGTCAGCCCCACAACCTGATACGCCATCCGGACATGCCACCGGGGGCCTTCGAGAATCTCTGGCAAACCATTAAATCCGGCGAATCATGGCGCGGCATCGTGAAGAACCGCTGCAAGAATGGCGACCACTACTGGGTCGACGCCTTCGTGACGCCCATACGCAAAGGCGGCGAGATTGTTGAGTTCCAGTCGGTTCGCACCCGCCCCCGGCCGGATCAGGTTGCCCGGGCTGAGAAGGTTTATGCAGCCTGGAGCGAGGGTAAAGTACCTCGCCGGTATCTTGCCATCAGCCCACCACTGCCACTGAAACTCGGCTGTCTCTATGGTCTGCTGGCGTTCCCGCTTCTGTGGTTCGGCCTGTCCGAGCTGACCCTGTCTCATCTAATGATCATGCAAGGACTACTGCTTGGCGTATTTGCGGTTCTGGTCTGGCTGACTCTTCCCATGATGCGCACCGCCAGATCGGCCTGCTGCGAAGCCCATCCGGCCATGCCCTGGGTATATACAGGCCGCAGGGATGAAGGTGCCTGGATCGAATTCGATCGTCAGAAACGGGATGCCGTCCTCCGGGCAGTGTCTGCCCGCATGCACGCCAATATCGGTAAGCTTCACGGCCGAAAGCAGCGCACGGTCGAATGGGTTGCAAATTCGGTGGACAGCATCCGCAGCCAACAGGACGATATCCAGGACATAACCCGGGCCTTTGAGGAACTGGCTGAAAGCGTTCGTCGAGTCAGCGAACTGACCTCCCATACTCACGAGGCGACAGACGCTGCTCGCCAGTCAGCCGGCGAGTGTCGCGGCCAGATGACGTCCATGAACCAGTCATTGACGAAGCTCAGGGAGCAACTGTCTGTCGCCAATGAACGCATGGAGGCGCTGTCTGAAAAAAGCGACTCTATCGGCATGGTTCTGGACGTCATCTCTGACATCGCCGAGCAGACCAACCTGCTGGCTCTGAATGCCGCCATCGAAGCTGCTCGCGCCGGCGAGTCAGGCCGCGGGTTCGCCGTGGTTGCCGATGAGGTTCGGGGTCTCGCCCGGAGGACTCACGAATCCACCCGAAAGATTGATGAGATGATCGGCGCCCTGCAAACCGAAACCCGGGAAGTGGTTGAGGTGATCAACAATGGAACCCACAGCTGCCAGCACACAGCAGACATCGCCAATGAAGCCAGCGAAACACTGGAGGCGACACTCAGGGATGTGGA
>JAWWAT010000309.1:0-4619 GCA_033721635.1 Marinobacter sp.
ACTGTCCCGGCTCAGCCAGGACCGGGTTGCCGATGTCGGCAGCTATGTGGGCGAGAACCTCACCCAGATCAAGACCGTTCAGGCCTTTAACCACCAACCGCACGACCGCAAGTATTTCTCCGAAGTGTCTGAACGGGCCTTCGAGATCGCTCGCCAGCGCATCCGGCAGCGCGCCTGGCTCACCACACTGGCCATTTCCCTGGTGATGGGCGCCGTTGGCATAGTTATCTGGATTGGGGGCCTGGACGTGATCAACGGCCGGATCAGTCCCGGCGAGCTGGCGGCCTTCGTGTTTTATAGCCTGCTGGTGGGCGTGGCTGCCGGTGCTATCAGCGAGGTGATTGGCGAGTTGCAGAGGGCGGCGGGTTCGGCGGCTCGGCTGTTTGAACTTTTGCAGACCGAGCCGGCGTTTGAGCGCAAAGATTCCACGCTGGAACTGCCTGAATCCGTTCAGGGGGCGATCCGGATTGATCACCTGAGCTTCAGTTATCCCGGGCGTCTGGAACAGCCTGCGCTGACGGATCTGACCCTCGAGGTTAAAGCTGGCGAGACCCTGGCCCTGGTGGGCCCGTCCGGTGCCGGCAAATCCACCCTGTTTGATCTGTTGCTGCACTTTTATCAGCCAAACGAGGGCAAAATTCTCATCGACGGCAGAGACACGGCCGAGCTGTCTCTCGATGCCCTGCGCCGGTGTTTTTCTCTCGTTCCTCAGAATCCCGCCCTGTTTCATGGCACCGTGGCCGACAACATCCGCTATGCGAGACCCGATGCCAGCCAGCAGGATGTCGAACAGGCTGCGAAAATTGCCCATGCCCATGAGTTCATCCAAAGCCTGCCAAAAGGCTATGAAACGCCGCTTGGGGATGCCGGCCTGGGTCTTTCCGGTGGCCAGAAACAGCGGCTTGCCATTGCCAGGGCGCTGCTGGCCGATGCGCCGATATTGTTGCTGGATGAGGCCACCAGTGCCCTGGATGCGGAGAGCGAAAACCTTATCCAGCAGGCGATGCCAGCCCTCACAGCCGGGCGAACCACCCTTGTGATTGCCCACAGACTGGCGACCGTCCGGGACGCCGACCGCATTGCCGTTCTGGATCAAGGACGGCTGCTGGCAGTCGGTACCCACGAGGAATTAATGCGTCACAACTCCCTCTATCGGCGCCTCGCGAAACTGCAATTCCGGGATGATGCGGCCTGAGGGGGACAATAGTCGGTTTGTTTCCTGAGACCGTACTACTTACACTGTTAGATGAAACTTTCGAACCTGAACCCAGGGAGAATGGCAAAGTGAGCAATAAAGAATTGCAGGCACTCAAAGAACGCTACGTTGCAGCGGGCGCGGCAAGTCCCAATGAACAGTTTGCCGACCATGCAACGAATGCAGAACTGTGGGATGCAGACGGCAAACGCATGATCGATTTTGCCGGCGGCATCGGCGTACTGAACATCGGCCATCGCCACCCGAAGGTGGTTGAAGCGGTCAAGGCACAGCTCGACAAGCTGATGCATACCTGCCAGACGGTCATGCCCTATGAGGGCTACGTCAAACTGGCAGAGAAGCTGAGTGGCGTGGTCCCAGTACGCGGGCATGCCAAGGTCATGCTGGCTAACTCCGGTGCCGAGGCCCTGGAAAATGCCATGAAGATCGCCCGTGCGGCGACCGGCAAGACCAACGTGATCTGCTTCGATGGTGGTTACCACGGCCGGACCTTCTACACCATGGCCATGAACGGCAAGGCAGCACCCTACCAGACGGATTTTGGCCCAATGCCGGGCACCGTTTATCGTGCGCCTTACCCCGTTCCCTACCATGGCGTCAGCGAAGACGAAGCGCTGCGTGGCCTGAAAATGGCCATGAAGGCGGACTCCCCGGCACACAACACCGCAGCGATCGTCATTGAACCGGTCCTGGGTGAGGGCGGTTTCTACGCGGCGCCGGCCAGCTTCCTGAAGGAAATCCGCAAGATTTGCGATGAGAACGACATCCTGATGATTGCGGACGAAGTTCAGAGTGGCTTTGGTCGGACCGGCAAGATGTTTGCCATTGAGCACAGCGGCGTTGAGCCGGATCTGATGACCATGGCCAAGAGTATGGCGGACGGCATGCCGATTTCCGCCATCGTCGGCACCGACAAGTACATGGATTCTTCAGGCCCGAACTCGCTCGGCGGCACCTATACGGGCAGCCCGACCGCCTGTGCAGCAGCCCTGGCCGTATTCGACGTGTTCAAGGAAGAGGACATCCTTGGCAAGTCCCAGGCGCTGGGTGAAAAACTGAAACAGCGCTTCAGCCAGTGGCAGGAGCAGTTTGCCCACGTCGACAACGTCCGCAATCTTGGCCCGATGGCCGCGTTTGAGCTGGTCGAGAGCAAGGAAAGCCACACGCCCAAGCCGGAACTGGCAGCTGCCGTTACGAAAAAGGCGAAAGAGAAAGGCCTGATTCTTCTCAGCTGCGGCATGTACGGCAACACATTGCGGTTCCTGATGCCGGTGACCATCGAAGACGATGTGCTGGAAGAAGGTCTGGCCATTGTGGAAGAGAGCCTCAAGGAAGTGGGTGCCTGATCGGCGCTGGCATTCATGAGGAAACAGAAAAGCCGGGCATAAGCCCGGCTTTTTTATGCCCGTTTTGAAGGCGTTTATTTAACCGGGCGGACCACCACTCCTGTGTGCGGGAGGGCGGTTACGTCCACACTCGTATTCATCGTATACTGCCCAGACTACTTCCGCAGCGCCCTCCGGCCTGCTCCAGTTTCACCAACCAGGCTAGATCATGACGTCTCCGAGTTCCGCCAACATACCGGACCACAAGCCAAGGCCCTGGGTCGATTTGCTGGTCAGCATTATCATTCCCTCCGTTATCCTGATGAAATTCAGTGGCGAGGAATACCTGGGCAACGTCAACGCGCTGCTTATCGGCCTTGCGTTTCCCCTCGGCTGGGGCCTGTTCGAACTGATCAGGTACCGAAAGAAAAATTTTATCGCGGTACTTGGTCTGATCAGTGTTGGCCTGACCGGCGGGATTGGTTTGCTCGAACTGGATGCCGGCTGGCTGGCCATCAAGGAAGCGGCAATTCCGGCAATCATTGGTCTGGCGGTGCTCGCCTCCACCAGGACCAAATACCCTCTGGTCCGCACCCTTCTCTATAACCCGAGTGTTTTGGATGTGGATAAGATCCACAAGACGCTAGCGGAACACAACCGGGTTGATGAGTTCGAGGAACGTCTGCTGAAGGCCAGCTACTTCTTTGCCGGCACGTTCCTGTTCTCATCGATCATGAACTACGTGCTCGCCAAATGGATCGTGGTGAGCCCGTCCGGCACCCAGGCATTCAATGAGGAGCTCGGCCGGATGACCCTGGTGAGTTATCCGATGATCGCCATTCCTTCGATGATCATGATGATGCTGATTTTCTATTATCTGTGGCGGACCATCCGCCGCTTGACCGGGTACACTCTGGAAGAAGTCATGGCACCCCATTTGGCTGAGAAAGAGAAGGAAAGGAACAAGTCCTCGGAATCAACCACCGGAAAATAACAGTCCAGACGTCTTCCGATAAGACCGGGCATAAAAAAAGCGGCGGAGGTTTAGAAGCCTCCGCCGCTTTTTTATTGCACCTGAGATCTGTTGATCAGATATCCAGGTTGGTCACTTCCAGCGCATTGGTCTGGATAAAGTCGCGACGGGGCTCTACGTCGTCCCCCATCAGAGTGGTAAAGATCTGGTCGGCCGCAATGGCGTCTTCGATCGTAACCTTCATCATCCGACGGGTTTCCGGATCCATGGTGGTTTCCCACAGCTGCTCCGGGTTCATCTCGCCCAGTCCCTTGTAGCGCTGAATGTTCAGGCCGCGCTGGGCCTCTTTCATCAGCCAATCCAAAGCGCCCTCGAAAGACAGAATGGCCTGTTTTCGCTCACCGCGCTGGACATAGGCGCCTTCCTCAATGAGACCGTCCAGGGTCTCACCCATACGGGCAATCGCCGCGTAGGAGGACGATTCAAAGAACTCGTGATTGAAGACGTGGTCGTAGGGGATCCCGTGAACATAAATGGTCACTTTCGGGAGGAACAGGCCCCGTTCAGTGTCCTTGGTCACCGAGAAAGTGTACTTGGTCCCGGTGCGGGTATCGAGGTCCAGGCCATCAGCCAGGCGAGCGACCCAGCGTGCCACTTCCGCTTCTTCTTTCAGATGCTCGGGCTTGAGCGTCACGTTCTGAAGCATCTGTTCCAGAACTTTGGCCGGGTAGGCCCGGGACAGTCGCCCAATCATGTTCATGACAGCCTGGTAGTCCTTGACCATGGTTTCCAGCGCGGAGTCCTTGATCGCCGGGGCTTCCGGGTTCACATAGAGCTGGGCACCTTCCAGAGCTGTCTGGGTAAGGTAGGCTTCCTTGGCCTTCTCGTCCTTCAAGTACTGCTCCTGTTTGCCACGCTTGACCTTGTAAAGCGGCGGCATGGCGATAAAGACGTGGCCACGTTCGATTATTTCGCGCATCTGACGGAACAGGAACGTCAGCAGCAGGGTCCGGATGTGAGAACCGTCCACGTCCGCATCGGTCATGATAATGATGGAGTGGTAGCGCAGTTTGTCGGGATTGAATTCTTCCCGGCCTATACCGCA
>JAWWAT010000310.1:0-4587 GCA_033721635.1 Marinobacter sp.
GTCATCATCCGGCCGGTTCTGGCCGAAGATGAGCCTGCCCACCGGGCGTTCCATGAGTTGCAGTCACCGGAGTCCATTCGCTACCGATTCTTCCAGTACCGCAAGCATTTCTCCCGGGAAGACGTCGCCCAGATGGTGCAAATCGATTACGACCGGGAGATGGTCTTCATTGCCAACGCGCCGCGGGAAGACGGCGAAGGGGAAGAAACCCTGGGAACCGTGCGTACCTGGACCGACGCCGATAACCTGCAGTGCGAGTTTGCGGTCATGGTGCACGATAGAATGAAGGGGGAAGGCCTCGGCGTTGCGCTGATGCAGAAGATGATCGATTACTGCCGTGCCCGGGGCACCGTGGAGATGGTTGGGAATGTGCTGCCGGACAACCGTCCGATGCTGCAGCTTGCGGAGCACCTGGGCTTTGAGATCAAGTTCAACACTGAAGAGGAAGTGATGGACCTGCGACTGGTTCTCAATGAACCGGAGAAAGACTGGCAGCGGGAGCGGTTAGGTAAGAGCGCTCACTGAGCGGTTTGACCGGGAGGGGTCAGATGAACATGGCATCTGACCCCGGGTAAGTGGCTCTATTCTTCGACAATCGCCGACCGATCTTCACCACCCAGCGCTTCGAGGAGTTCCGGAACCAGTCGGGAAAGCTCCAGGGTCATCAGCGTGAAGGCTGCGTCAAACTTGGCAACGGCGTCGTCCACATCGACGTCGTCCAGTTGATCCTGAAGTGTTTCGCCGAACTTCAGTCGACGAATGCCCAATTCTTCATCCAGCACGAAGGACACGTTGTCGTCCCAGGTCAGGGACAGCTTGGTCACCTGCATGCCCGCATCCAGATGATTGCGGATTTCGTCGGCTTTCAGATCCAGGCCCTTGCAACGCACTACGCCGCCGTCCTCCGACGGATCTTTCAGCTCGCACTCACTGCCCAGAACCACCTTGGCAGGCAGATCGATGGACTCGTTCAGCCAGCCGGTGAAGGTGAAAGCAGGCGCCTGTTCCACGGCGGGCGGACGAACCGGCAGTGAGCCCAGGCTTTTGCGCAGGGTGGAGGCCAGATCTTCCGCCTGCTTGGCAGAGCCGGCGTCGACGACCAGGACACCGTCCTGGGGCGCAAGGTAGGCGAAGCAACGGCGGTTTTTGGAGAAGGCCTGGGGCAACATCTCCAGCATCACCTGTTCCTTGATTTCGTCTTTTTCCTTGCGCCGGACCTTGCGGCCCTGCTCGAACTCGATGGCTTCGGCTTTCTCTTCAACTGCTTCTTTCACCACCGGCCCCGGGAGAATCTTCTCTTCCTTGCGCAAGGCAATCAGGTGGTAGCCGTTGGCGCTGTGAACCAGCTGTTCGCCATGCTTACCCAGCGGCGGTACCCAGCCCTGGCGGCTGGTTTCCTGGGGGCCGCAGGGCTTGAAGGCATCGGCCTGGAGTTTTTCTTCCAGCTCTTCGGCGGAAATATCAAATGGCTTGGTAAATCGGAATACGCGGGCGTTGCGAAACCACATCAGGGCTGGTCCTTGTCTTTCATATTTGCATGATCTCTACGAGTACGGTTTTAACGATAAAGCCCACAACGCCTGCACCCAACACCGTAAAAAGGGCGATGGTGCCGAATCTTCCGGCCTGGGATTTCTTGGCCAGATCCCAGACGATGAAACCCATCCAGACAATCAGGCCGGTCAGAAACACCAGCATGGCGATCTGGGAAAACACTGCTTCGTTCATTGCTGACTCCGATATCAACGTGGATTACTGTTCATCCCGCAGGAAAACCCAGTTGTTCTTATCGGATTGGTCTTCGCTGAAGTAATAGCCTTCGAGGTTAAAACCCTTGAGGTCATCGGCCTGGGTAATGCGGTTCTGAATGGCAAACCGACACATCAGGCCGCGCGCCTTTTTGGCGTAAAAGCTGATCATCTTGTACTGACCATTCTTCCAGTCCTTGAATTGGGGGGTAATCAGCCGGCCTTCAAGGTCTTTCTTCTTTACGCTTTTGAAATACTCATTGGAGGCCAGGTTGACCAGTACGCCGTCGTCATCTGCCAGCAGGCGGTTGACTTCGTTCGTGATCTTGCTGCCCCAGAACGCATAGAGGTCCTTGCCACGGCTGTTCTCGAACCGGGTACCCATTTCCAGGCGATAGGGCTGCATCAGATCCAGCGGTTTCAGCACTCCATACAGGCCGGAGAGCATGCGCAGATGCTGCTGCGCAAATTCGAAGTCCTGTTCGCTGAAGCTTTCGGCGTCCAGGCCGGTATACACATCACCCTTGAATGCCAGCACAGCCTGACGGGCATTCTCTGGGGTGAACGGTGTGTGCCAGTTCTGGAAACGCTCCGCGTTCAGTTGCCCCAGCTTGTCGCTGATGTTCATCAGATTGCTGATCTGATGAGGTTCAAGTTCCTTCAACTGGTCAACCAGCTCGCAGGCGTCGTCGAGAAACTTCGGCTGGGTATAGGTGTTGGTCGCCAGCGGGCTCTCGTAGTCCAGCGTTTTTGCGGGGGAAATAACCATCAGCATGTCAGGCAATCCTCATTGCAGGAATGTGAGTAATTCATCCCTGGTAAACGGCCAGTCCAGTTCCGCACCGGTATCGTTGCGTCGCAGCACCGGAATCCGGGTGCCATAACGTTCGACCAGCTCTTCGGACTGGGCAATGTCCACCACGTCTACCGGTATGGGGTTCGGCATCGGCGTATTAACAAGCAGGGCTTCGGCCAGTTCGCACAAATGACACTGGGATGTCGTGTAGAAAAGCAGTTCCATTACTTCGGCTGTGCATCCAGTTTCTGGCCGTTGACGCCCTGGCTGTCCTTGCCCATGAGGTACAGATAAATCGGCATCAGGTCCTCCGGTGCCGGATTCTGCTGCGGATTTTCCGCCGGGTAGGCGTGGGCTCTCATGTTGGTACGGGTGGCTCCCGGGTTCAGACTATTCACCCGGACATTGTGGCGTTCGTCATCCAGTTCTTCGGACAGAAGTTGGCTGAGGCCTTCAACCGCAAACTTGGAGACTGCGTAAGCGCCCCAGTAGGCTTTGGCTTTCCGGCCGACACCGGAAGACGTGAAAATCACCGAGGCATCGTCGGATTTGCGCAACAGGGGAATCATAGCCCGGCTGAGCAGAAAAGGGGCTGTTGCATTCACGTGCATGACCTTGTTCCAGGTTTCCGGGTCATACAGTTCAACCGGGCTGCGATCGCCCAGGATGGCCGCGTTGTGCAGTAAACCGTCCAGTTGGCCGAAGTTATCTTCCAGCGTCATGGCCAGTTCTTCATAGTCCTTCACCGCAGCGCCCTCAAAGTTCATGGGCACGATGGCGGGCTTGGGGTGCCCGGCGGCCTCGATTTCGTCGTAAACCGTTTCCAGCTTTCCGACAGTTCGGCCAACAAGTACGACCGTCGCACCGTGGGCGGCATAGGCTTTTGCCGCAGCCCGGCCAATGCCGCTGCCGGCACCCGTCACCATAACGATACGGTCTTTCAGAAGATCGGCGGGTGCTTGGTAATCATGCATAACCTGTCTCCGTGTCAGGCTGTTACCGGCTGAACACCGGGTCCTAAATGTGATGCTCTATTGTAACAGCTTTGCCAGGTCCGTGACGGTGTCTGCAATAAGATCCGCTTGCCACAGGTCAATGGCTTCTGGCTGCTCGATATAACCGTAGCGGACCGCGATGGTTTTCATGCCGGCATTGCGACCGGCCTCAATGTCCCGTTCGTGGTCGCCCACATAAATCCCGGAACCGGGCTCGGTCCCCATCTGTTGGCAGGCGAGAAACAGGGCCTCGGGATGAGGTTTGCGCTGGGCCACATGATCGGGGCACACAAGCGCCGCGCACCGGTCCGCCAGATTAAGGGCCTCAATGAGCGGCACCGCAAAACGGGCGGGCTTGTTGGTGACAATGCCCCAGAGGATACCCTGCTCCTCAAGAGCTCTCAGGAGTTCATCCATGCCTTCGAACAGAGTGGTTTCCACCGCCACGCCGGCTTCATAAAGATCGAGGAACGCGGTGTGCTTTTCCAGATAGTCCGGGTGTTCCGGTTCCAGACCGAAGCCGACCCGGATCATCGCGCGGGCGCCGTTGGAGACCGAGCGGCGAATGTGCTCCGCGGGCAGGGCAGGCAGCCCGTGCTGTTTCCTCAGCTGATTCAGGCAGCGGATAAAGTCCGGTGCCGTGTCGATCAGCGTTCCATCCAGGTCAAACAGGACCGCCGAGGTATGTTGAGTGCTTTCAGGCTTCACGAATATCCCTGGCGTGCATCAGGTAATTGACGTCCACGTCCCGGCCCAGTTTATAGACCTTGGTGATCGGGTTGTAGGTCATCCCGGTCAGCTCCCGGACATCCAGACCTGCATGGCGCAGGTGGTCGGACATTTCCGAGGGCCGAATAAACTTCTTCCACTCATGTGTGCCCTTCGGCAGCAACCGGAGCACGTATTCGGCGCCGACAATCGCAAACAGGAACGACTTGGGGTTGCGGTTGATAGTTGAGACAAAAATATGGCCGCCGGGTTTCAGCATGGCGGCACATGCCTTGATGACCGATGCTGGATCCGGGACATGCTCCAGCATTTCCAGGCA
>JAWWAT010000311.1:0-4586 GCA_033721635.1 Marinobacter sp.
GCGTTGCGGGCGAAAGCCGGCTGTGGCAAATAACGCCAGGAAAACAGTCACACCTGCTGTAATCCCGTAAGCCATCGGATTCCACTCCAGGTACAGGGAGAACCGGATCGCCTCCACCGCATGGGTGAACGGATTGAACTGACAGATCCAATAGAGCCAGGGACTGGCCTCGTTCATGCGCCAGAGAGGATAGAGCGCAGAGGACATGAAGAACATCGGGAAGATGACAAAGTTCATCACCCCAGCGAAATTCTCCAGCTGCTTGATCCAGGTGGCGATCAGCAGGCCCAGGGCACCCAGCATCAGACTGGTCAGCACCAACGCCGGCAATACCGCCAGGTAGCCCCACAACGGCGGTTCCACATCTACTAACAGGGCCAACAGCAGGAATACATAGACCTGGCCAATGGACACCACGCCCATGGCCAGTAGTTTGGTGACCAGCAGGAACGGCCTGGGCAGGGGGCTCATCAGAAGCACCCGCATGCTGCCCAGCTCCCGGTCGTACACCATGGACAGGGCACCCTGCATGCTGTTGAACAGGATGATCATGCCGCACAGCCCGGGAGCGATGTAGGTTTCGTAGGTGATGTAGGTTTCATAGGGCGGGATGATGGAAATACCCAGCACCGCCCGAAAGCCGGCGGCGAACACCACCAGCCACAGCAGTGGCCGCACCAGGGCGCTGGCGAAGCGGGTGCGCTGCTGCCAGAAGCGCAGCCATTCACGGGTCTGGATGCCCACAAAACAGTGCCAGTAGTGAGCTGCGTTCATATCAGCCGGCTCCGGTCAGAGAATGGAAGGTTTCGGCCAGGTCCCGGGTGCCTTCGGCTTCGCAGATGGACTGGCCGTTGCCGTCGGCCAATAACTGGCCCTGGTGCAGGATCAGCACCCGGTCATCCTCGCGGACTTCCTCGATCAGATGCGTGGCCCAGAGCACGGTCAGGCCGTCTTGTTCGCACAGGGTTCGCACGTGTTCGTTGAGCGCCTTGCGACTGGCCACGTCCAGGCCCACCGTGGGTTCGTCGAGTAACAGCAGCGAGGGGTTGTGAAGCAGGGCCCGGGC
Organism: Marinobacter sp.; assembly: GCA_033721635.1. Lineage (GTDB taxonomy): Bacteria > Pseudomonadota > Gammaproteobacteria > Pseudomonadales > Oleiphilaceae > Marinobacter. The sequence goes on from JAWWAT010000311.1 coordinate 1,067, forward strand.
AATTTCCACCCGCCGGCGGTGGCCACCGTTGAGCTGGCGGACGGCGTCGTTGGCCCGGTCGAGCAGATTGAAGCGTTCCAGTTCCCGGTCACCGCGTTTCCGTGCCTCTTTTCGGGACAGCCCATGCAGTGCGGCATGGTACTGCAGGTTCTGGCGCACGGTCAGATCCAGATCCAGGGCATTCTGCTGGAACACCACGCCGATCTGACGCATGGCCTCGGCCGGCTGTTTCTTCAGGGATTGCCCGGCCAGCAGGATATCGCCCTGCTGCAGGGCCAGCAGGCGGGTTAGCAAACCGAACAGGGTAGACTTGCCGGCGCCGTTGGGTCCCAGCAGGGCATGAAAATGGCCGGGGGTCAGCGCAAAGCTGACCTCCCGGAGCACCGGCTTGTCGCCATAGCGGAAGCTGAGGTTGCGCGCCTCGATGGTCATGAGGTCGGGTCGATGACCACACCCCAGGGGTAGCGGCCTACCTTGATGGATTTGATAACTTTCAGGTCCTCCACATCAATCACCGAGACATCACCGGACACACCATTTGTTGTGTAGAGGTGCTTCTCGTCCTTGTCCAGGTCGAGCTGCCACACCCTTGCGCCAACCAGCAGGTAGTCCAGAACCTCATAGGTTTTCGCATCAACAACCGCAACGTGATTGGAGGGACCGAGCGCGACAAAGGCGTATTTGCCGTCGGATGTCAGCTCAATGCCCACCGGCTGGACCCGGTCCTGATTGACACCGGGGACCTTGAAGGACATCTCGTGGATCTGCTCCAGGCTGTCCACATCGATGATGTGCACGGTGCCGCCAATCTCCGCCGAGGCCCAGGCAATCTTGCTGTCCCTGCTGAACTCCACATGGCGTGGACGCTGGCCGACGACGATGTTCTTCTCGATCTCGAAGGTCTCGGTGTTGATCCAGTGCAGCATGCTGGTGGTTTCGGAGGTGTTGACCGCCCACTTGCCGTCGGGGCTTACCGCCATGCCTTCGGGTTCAATGCCCACATCAATCTGGGCCAGTACCTCTTTGGTGTCTACATCGACCACGGTCACGATGGCGTCGTCTTCGTTGGCGATGTACAGATGTTTGTTATTGGGATGCAGCGCGAACTGCTCGGGATCCTCGCCGGACGGCAGAGTGTCCACCACCTTGCGGGTGGCCAGGTCGAGCACCTGCACGGTGTCGTCGTCGCTGGCACAGATGTATAGCTTGGTGTAGTCCTTGGAAAGCAAAATGCCCCGGGGCCGCTGGCCGACGTCGATGGTCTCAATCACTTCCTGGGTTTCGGTGTCGATCACCGACAGGGTGTTGTCCTTCTCGTTGGACACATAGGCTACGCTGGCCAGTGCCGGTGTCGCGAGGCCGATCATGGCGGCGAGGGTGGTCTGTTTGAGTAGGGTTTTCATCGTGTGATTCCTTCTTGTTTTCGTTGATGGATCTATCTCATTCAGCCGTTTATCCGACACTGGCTTTCCGGCCGGTCGTAGCCGAGCGTGTCCATCTGACTGTTGGGATGCAGAAATCCTTCAAAGGGTGCGTTTGCCACCAGTCCCCGGGGATGGACCAGGGGAACCGGTTGTCGGAGCTGGCCATTCCAGTCACGGAAGCTGAGCTTTCGGCCCTTGAATGCCGCCAGCTGGAACTTGTCGCTGAACAGGAAGCTCCGGATATCGGCGGGATCGGCGGAGTTCAGGTCGGTGACGGCTGTGCCGATCGATCGCACAGCGGCCCAGGCGGCGTAGTCTTCACTGTTCATCTCCCTGCCGGCCAGCTCGCGAAAACGATTCTGGAGCTGGGCAGCCCCCCAGCTTTCCACCACCCGGTGCCAGGTGACCGGCGACATGCCCTGAGTACCCACCACCGGACGGGGTAGCCAGGTGTTGAACGGCACGTACTCGCCAAAATCCCCGCGCACATCAGCAACCACCACCGCGTCGTAATCACTGGCCTGGGTAAACAGCGGCAGCTCTTTCGAGGCGGTGCGTCGCAGGTCGGCGTCAAAGGTCCAGGGCTTGTCTTCCACAATCTCCAGGCCGAAGCGCTTGGCAGAACGGCGGAAGGCATCGGCCCAGCCCTTATCGGCCTCAGTGGGCCCGGTGATAAGGAACACTTCGTTCCAACGCCGCTGGTTCAGCCACTGGCCGAGGGCATCGGTGAGCATGGAATAGCTGGGCATGGTGTGCAGCAGGTTCACGTGGCACTGGCCTGTGCGCAGGGCATCGTCCTTGGCGCCGGCGTTGAAGATCAGGGTGTTGTCGCCGGCTTTCGTGGTGAGAGTCTTCAGCGTCGAGGCCGGCGCGTTTACCACGAACAGCTCCAGTCCGTCCTGACGCATGGCCTCAAACGCTGCCACAGCGGCCTCTTCTGAATCGGCGACTTCGCTCTGCATGGCATAGGTCTGCCCGAGGAATTTCCCGGTGGTGCTGTTGTCGTTGATGGCCAGTTCGGCGCCCTGCAGGCCGGCGTCCTCGGGTTCCGGAATGACATTGGAAAGCACCGGGCCCTGGTCCGGAACCCACTGTAGATAGCCAATCCGCACGTCCAGGGATTCCGCCTGCAGCGGGCATGCTGCTGCCATGGTGATTAAAGAAGTGGCCGCTGTCCGGGACAGAAAAGACATGGGGTTCTCCGGTTTGTTGTTGTGCTTCCAGCTTATGGAAGGGGGAGAAGCCCGGAAATATTCAGAAAGTAGGAATCAGGCAGTACCAAAGGATGAGATTTCCGCTCGGGGACCAAAAATCTACTACCAAGGAACTAAACCAAAAACCCCAAAGTGGCATTCGGATTGGGCATGGGGATTCCTAGACTGGTGATCAGCAAGTTGGCGACTGACAAATCCAACAGCCAACCATGGGGAATCCAATAACAGAGGTAAGACCAATGGCAATGTCCTTTTCACTCAAAGCATTCATGGCTGCGGCCATGCTTGGCCTGGCCGGTTTCGCTATTGCGCACGGCAATGTCACACCACAGGAAGTGGATACGGGCAATCTGCCGGAGCTGGGCGACGACGTCCGCATCGAAAACCCCTTCCGCGAGGGCAATGAGTTCGGCGAGTTCAACGCCCAGGCGGTCAAAATCGGTGAGAGCGCCTACGCCGGCAACTGTGCTGCCTGCCACGGCATCCGTGCAATGTCTGGTGGTCTGACGCCGGATCTTCGCGAACTGACCGAGTGGGATGACGAGTACTACATCGGCCGCGTGATGAGCGGCACCGACCGTGGCATGCCGTCCTGGAAGAAGAGCATGGACCAGAACGCCATGTGGGCGATCCGCACCTATGTGGAATCCCTGCCCAAGCCGGAATGATGAGCACGGCTTCTATCAAAACGAACGCCTGAATTCGGGTCGGCCGTGTGCCGGCCCTTTGTCGTTGAGAGAAAAGGTGGGAGAAAACAATGAAAAGTCTACTTCGAGTGCTTGTCCTTCTGCTGTTCGCCCAGGTGGTTCTGGCCCAGGAAGTTAACGACGGGAATGAATTGCTGAACCGGCCTGCGGAACGCACCTACGACATCATCCTGGA
>JAWWAT010000312.1:0-4574 GCA_033721635.1 Marinobacter sp.
AGCGCCAGGCCCGGCGCGCGGCCCGTGAAGAGGACGATGACGACGACTTTGACGATGATGATTACGACGTCGAAGTGGTTTACGCCCCCGAGTAAAGGCAGGATAGAAACCAGAGAGATCGCTTACGCACCATGACTGAACGCCTACAGCTGCGCCAGGCCCGTCGCCTGGTTATCAAGATCGGAAGCGCCTTGCTGACCAACGATGGCCGTGGCCTGGATGTGGCGGCTCTTGGTTTATGGGTGGATCAGATCGCCGAGCTGATTGAAGACGGCGTGGAGGTGGTTGTCGTTTCCTCTGGCTCGGTAGCCGAAGGAATGAGCCGGCTTGGCTGGACCGTCAGGCCGGAGCAGCTCCATGAGCTACAGGCGGCGGCAGCTGTCGGCCAGATGGGGTTGGTTCAGACCTGGGAGGCGCAGTTCCAGCGGCATGACATCCATACCGCGCAGATTCTCCTCACCCACGATGATCTGTCGGACCGCAAACGTTACCTTAACGGTCGCGGCACGCTCCGCGCCTTGTTGAACTTCGGTGTGGTGCCAATCGTTAATGAGAACGACACCGTGGTCACCGACGAGATCCGGTTCGGGGATAACGACACCCTGGGCGCGCTTGTTGCCAATCTAATTGAGGCGGATGGGCTCATTATCCTGACTGACCAATTGGGCCTGTTTGACAAAGATCCGAGGAAGCATGCGGATGCCCGCCTGGTGACCGAGCGCCGGGCCGGTGATCGCGAGCTGGATGCGATGGCGGGTGGCGGCGCCGGTGTTCTTGGGCGAGGCGGTATGCAGACCAAGTTGCGGGCTGCCCGGCTTGCTGCCCGTTCGGGGGCTTTCACCGTAATCGTCGGTGGCCGCATCGAAGATGTAATTGGCCGGTTGAGGCGGGGTGATGTGATCGGCACACTGCTGTTGCCTGAGCAAGGCCGGATTGCGGCCCGAAAGCAATGGCTCGCCAGCCACCTGCAGACCCGTGGCAGGCTGACTCTCGACGATGGTGCTGTGAAAGTGCTTTGCCTGGGTGGCCGCAGTCTGCTGCCGGTGGGCGTTAAAGGGGTTTCGGGCCAGTTCCGGCGCGGGGAGATGGTGTCCTGCTTCGATCAGAGTGGCCGTGAAATTGCCCGTGGGCTGGTGAATTACGATGCCGATGAGGCCAGGGCCATTGCCGGCCGGTCCAGTGACCGGATTACCGAAATCCTTGGCTATATGTCAGGCGAAGAGATGATTCATCGGGACAATCTGGTGATTGTGTAATAATTGGTTGCCCACAAAAAAACCGGCCGTTTGGCCGGTTTTTTTGTGCCTGAGTCTAGAGTCTTATGCGCTCTTCAGGGCCTTGATCTTGGCGCTAAGACGGCTCTTGCTGCGAGCAACCTTGTTCTTCGCGAAGATGCCTTTGTTGACCATGCTGTCCAGAATCGGCTGAGCCTGCTGGAAAGCAGCCTGGGCTTCTTCGTAGTTGCCGGATTCGATCTTGGATTGAACCTTCTTCATGTAAGTACGAGCCATGGAACGCAGGCTTGCATTATGCTTGCGGTTCTTCTCGTTCTGACGTGCGCGCTTCTTGGCTTGCGGGGAATTTGCCACCGTAAAACTCCTGAAAATCTCAAATTCGTTGCTGAATGATTCGTTACATCGCGGGCGCGCCAAAACCAGCGCGTCGAAATAAATGACGCGGAACTATGCCGCTCAAACCTTCAAATGTCAAGGCTAAAACCCATTTCATGCCCCGACACAGAAGGCCTGTGGTAAACTCGCGGCTCACTGAACGCGGGCTTGACCGGAAACCAGGTAATTCCCGAAATACCCGCGCCAAAAGGATGTCCAGAATGCCAGACAAGGGCCTGCATGTCGTCGGAACCTGAATTAACACCTGACCAGAAACAATTGCCCAGAGCGCCCGGCCTACTGAGGTCGTCGGGGCTTGTGGGTATCATGACCATGCTGTCCAGGGTGTTGGGTCTGGTTCGGGATATGGTCATCGCCCGTTATTTCGGCGCTGGCGCCGGGGCGGATGCCTTTTTCGTTGCCTTCAAGATTCCGAATTTCCTGCGCCGGCTGTTTGCCGAGGGCGCCTTCTCCCAGGCTTTCGTGCCGGTGCTGTCTTCCTACCGGGAAAATCAGTCACTCTCGGACGTTCAGCGGCTGGTCAATGCTGTGGCAGGCTCCCTCGGTTTGGTGCTTCTGGGCGTCACCCTGGTGGCTATCCTCGGAGCGCCGGTGCTAACGGCGGTCTTCGCTCCGGGCTTCCTGGACGATGATGTGAAATTTGCGCTTACCAGCGACATGCTTCGCATCACTTTTCCGTACTTGTTGCTGATATCCCTGACTGCCTTTGCGGGCGGCATCCTCAACAGTTACGACCGCTTCGCCGTGCCGGCATTTACTCCGGTTCTCCTGAATCTGGCGATGATTGCGGCGGCCATCTGGCTGACGCCGTTGATGGCGGAGCCAGTAATGGCCCTGGCCTGGGGCGTTTTCATTGCCGGGGCTCTGCAGCTGTTTTTCCAGTTGCCATTTCTGATGCGTCTGGGCCTGTTGCCAAGGCCTCGCGTGGATTATCGCCACGAAGGCGTCAGCCGGATTCTCAAGCTGATGGCGCCTGCGCTGTTCGGGGTCTCGGTCAGCCAGATCAACCTGTTGCTTGATACGGTTCTGGCGTCCTTTCTCCAGACTGGCAGCGTTTCCTGGTTGTATTACTCTGATCGGCTCTCGGAATTGCCCCTCGGCGTGTTCGGCATAGCCATTGCAACGGTTATTCTGCCGAGCCTTTCCCGTAAACACGCAGCGGCGTCAGCGGACCAGTTCGCCGCCACCCTCGACTGGGCGGTTCGGGCGGTTCTGTTGATTGGTCTACCGGCAGCCCTGGCGCTTGCGCTGCTGGCCGAACCGCTGATTGCCACTCTGTTTCACTATGGCGCGGTAACAGACCGCGATGTCGCCATGTCGGCCCAGAGCTTGCGGGCTTATTCCGCCGGGTTGCTGGCGTTCATGCTGATCAAGGTTCTGGCGCCGGGATTTTTCGCGAGAGAGGACACCAAAACGCCGGTCAAGATCGGCATCATCGCCATGGTGGCAAATATGGTGTTCAACCTTATTCTGATATTTCCCCTGGCCCACGCCGGTCTTGCGCTGGCCACGTCCATTTCGGCCTGGTTGAACGGCTATCTCCTGTGGCGGGGGCTTCGCAAGGAAGGGGCCTGGCAGAGCCAGCCCGGCTGGCCCCGTTTCCTGCTGCAACTGATGTTTGCCAACGCTGCGTTGGCGGCCATCATTGTCTGGCTCAGCGACCCGGTGTCGGTGTGGCTGGCAAACGGTGGTTACCAGCGGGCAGCGGATATGGCGTTGCTGGTGGGGGCAGGCGTGGCCGTCTACTTCGTCGCACTGGCGCTGGCCGGGGTTCGGGTAAGACATTTCCGCCACAGGTAAGGTATAATCGCGCGTTTTCTCACCAGCGTTGCGATAAAAGTAAGCGCTGAAAGCTAGCTGGCAATTGAAGGTTCGCATTGCATGCGTCTGATCCGGGGCCTGACCAACCTGAAAATGCTTTCCCGCCGGGACGATTCACCCCTCGCCAACGGGTGTGTCGCTACCATTGGAAACTTCGATGGTGTGCATCTTGGGCACAAGACCATCATTGATCAGGTCAAAAGCAAGGCGGAAGCCCTGGGTGTGCCGTCTGTGGTGATGATTTTCGAGCCTCAGCCCCGGGAATTCTTTCAGGGCAGTGAGGCGCCACCGAGGTTGATGGGGTTTCGTCAGAAGTTCGAGGCCCTGCTGGCGGAGGGCATCGACATTGTGTTGTGCCTGCGCTTCAATCAGGCGTTTCGCAGCTACTCCGCCATGGGCTTCATCGACGATGTTCTCATCGAGGGACTGGCTGTCCGCCATTTGGTGGTAGGCGATGATTTCCGGTTTGGCTGCGATCGGGCCGGTGATTTTACGCTCCTTGAAAAAGTCGGCAAAGACGCCGGGTTTACCGTTGAGAATACTCTCACGGTGACGGTAGACGGGAAGCGTGTGAGCAGTACCCGGGTCCGGGATTCGCTCACCGTGAACGGGCTGGAGAAGGCTGAATCACTTCTGGGTCACCCCTATCGGATTCGGGGTAGGGTTGTCTACGGGCGGCAACTGGGACGCCAGATTGGCGCGCCAACCGCAAACATTCTGTTGCACCGGACACCGGCCCTGCGCGGAGTCTATGTGGTTGCTGCCACACTTGATGATGGCTCCCGATTGGACGGGGTTGCCAATATCGGTGTGCGCCCTACCGTTGACGGCAAGCGGCCCTCACTGGAAGTGCACCTGTTTGATTTTGCTGGCACACTTTATGGCCAGCACCTGGAAGTCGTGTTCCGCCATGGGCTGCGGGACGAGGAGAAGTTCGATTCCGTGGATGAGCTGAAAGAACAGATTGCCCGGGATTTCGACCACGCCCGAGCGTGGATTGCCGAAAACGGTTCTGTGAAAAGCGCGGATTGAAACGCCCGGCTGCGCCCCAACGAATTAATGACCGACCAAAACTGACCAAGACCAAAAGAGTACGCACACAAACCATGAGCGACTACAAGC
>JAWWAT010000313.1:0-4572 GCA_033721635.1 Marinobacter sp.
CCTGTGTGCCCCGGTCAGAGAGCTCCCCGATCACACCCGCCTTTTGGTCGCCTTGAGCGGTGGCCTGGATTCCACCCTGCTATTACACCTGGCAGTTCACTGCCATGTCAGCTCCGGAAGCGTTCGGGCAGTGCACATCAACCACCAGCTCCAGCCGAATGCATCGGATACCGAGACGTTTTGCCGCGAATTGTGTGGTCGCCTGGGTGTTCCGCTGGTAGTTCAGCGGGTAAATGTTGTCACTGACGGCAATGCAGCTGGCGGTGGCGGCATCGAAGAGGCGGCCCGCAAGGCTCGGTATTCAGCATTTGAGGCGTTGATGCATCGAGGGGATCTGCTCTTGATGGCTCACCATGGTGATGACCAGGCGGAAACGGTTCTTTTCCGCATGCTCAGGGGCAGTGGCGTGGCAGGACTGGCAGGCATGCCGGCCAGTCGCGCATTGGGTCCGGCGATTCTTGCCCGCCCTCTCCTGAGGTTTGAGAGGGCCGAGCTTGAGCATTGGGCCAGATCCGCCGGCCTGACATGGATTGACGATCCCAGCAATACCGATCAGCGATTCGATCGGAACTTTCTGCGCCAGACCGTGCTTCCGCTTTTGCGGGAACGTTGGCCTGGACTGAATCGCAGGCTCAGGCACACGGCAGAGTCCTGTTCCGAGAGCGAGACGCTTAACCGCAAGCTGGCGGCGATGCAGTGGCAGGCTATTGGCGGAGACGGTGATCGTCTGCCCGTTGATGGTCTGAAAGCGCTGTCGTTGGCGGAGCAGAAGAATCTTATTCGTTGGTGGGTTCGGGAACGCGGTTTCCACGCGCCCACCATGGGTGATTGGCAGCAGGTCATTCAGGACCTGTTGTTTGCGGGTGAGGATCGGGAGCCGGAGTTCCGGTCCAACGGTTTCAGTCTGCGCCGCTTTCAGGGCGACCTTTACCTGGTTCCGGATCACTCGCCACTGCCAGATGTCCCCGTTACTCTGGAGCCCGGTCCCGGGCTTAACTTTGGCGAATGGTTCCTGAGGCTGGAGCCTGCCGTTACCCCGGAAAAGGCTGTGCCGCCAATACGGATATTTACGAGGCAGGGCGGTGAGCGGGTACGTTTCCGTCCGGATGGTCCGTCCCGTTCGCTCAAAAAGTGGCTTCAAGAGATTGCGGTTCCACCCTGGGAAAGGGCCCGCCTGCCGTTGGTTTTCGCCGGTTCCGGGGATGCGGCCGAACTCGTCGCCATTGGCGATTTATGGTGTTCTGAACAATACTCGGAAGGCGCCCATGCCGCCGGTTGGCGGCTGGTTGTAGAGCGGGAATGTGATTGAGTCAATGGGGCCTTTCTGGTAGTCTGGCGTCCCATCTTGAGATGACAATCTCCCTCCTTCACCGAACCAGACAATCACGGAATCTGCATGACGCGTTATATTTTCGTCACCGGCGGTGTCGTGTCCTCCTTGGGGAAAGGTATCGCATCAGCCTCACTGGCTGCGATCCTCGAGGCACGCGGCCTGAAGGTCACTATTCTCAAGCTGGACCCGTACATCAACGTGGACCCCGGCACCATGAGCCCGTTCCAGCACGGTGAGGTTTTTGTCACCGAGGATGGCGCGGAAACAGACCTCGATCTGGGCCACTATGAACGCTTCATCCGCTCCCGGATGAGCAAGCGCAACAATTTCACCACGGGCCGGGTCTATGAAGAAGTGATCCGCAAGGAACGCCGTGGCGACTACCTGGGCGGCACCGTTCAGGTGATTCCCCATATCACCGACGAAATCAAGCGGCGGGTCGTTGAAGGTGCTGCTGGTGCCGACGTGGCGCTGATCGAAATCGGTGGTACCGTGGGCGATATTGAATCTCTGCCGTTCCTGGAAGCCTGTCGTCAGTTGAAGGTGGAAGTGGGTCCCCAACGAGCACTCTTCATGCACCTGACCCTGGTGCCCTACATTGCTACCGCTGGCGAGATCAAGACCAAGCCCACCCAACATTCCGTCAAGGAAATGCGCTCTATCGGCCTGCAGCCGGACATTCTCCTGTGCCGCTCCGAGCATGAGGTGGATGCCAGTTCACGTCGCAAGATTGCCTTGTTCACCAACGTCGAAGAGAGGGCGGTTATTCCTCTCCAGGATGCCAAATCCATCTACGCCATCCCGCGCATGCTGTACGAGCATGGTCTGGATCAGTTGGTGATCGACCGCTTCGGTCTGGATGCGCGCCCTGCGGATCTCAGCGAGTGGGACAACGTTGTTGAATCGCTGATGAACCCCGAGCAGGAAGTGACCATTGCCATGGTTGGCAAGTACATGGAGCTCCTTGATGCCTACAAGTCCCTGATCGAGTCCCTGTTGCACGCCGGCATCAAGACCCGCACCAAGGTCAATATCAACTATATTGATTCCGAGGATATCGAGCGTGATGGCACCGGTGCGCTGGCCAGCGCCGATGCGATTCTGGTGCCTGGTGGTTTCGGTGAGCGCGGCGTTGAAGGCAAGATCCGCACGGTTCAGTATGCCCGCGAGAACAAGGTGCCTTACCTGGGCATCTGCCTGGGTATGCAGGTTGCCGTTATTGAATACGCTCGCAACGTGGCCGGTTTAAAAGACGCCCACAGCACAGAATTCCGTACGCACACCCCGGAGCCGGTTGTTGGTCTGATAACCGAATGGCTGGACTCCACCGGAGAACGTGAAGAGCGCACTGAAGAATCCGATCTGGGCGGAACCATGCGTCTTGGCGCCCAGGATTGCGTTCTTACCGAAGGTTCCACCATTGCCAATTGCTATGGCAAGAAAACCATTCGCGAGCGTCATCGCCACCGTTACGAGGTGAACAACCATTTCCTGCCGAGGCTGGAAGAGGCTGGTCTGCAGATCTCCGGTCGGTCGACCGATGGTCGGCTGGTAGAAGTGGTTGAGGCGCCGGACCACCCCTGGTTTGTCGCCTGTCAGTTCCACCCGGAGTTTACCTCCACACCCCGCGACGGCCACCCGCTGTTCAGGGGGTTCGTTGAGGCAGCACTCGCCTGCAAGAAAGGATCCTGAATATGGCGCAGAGCACCGTGAACGTTTCGGGAATCGAGGTGGCCAACGAGAAGCCGTTCGTGCTCTTTGGTGGCATGAATGTTCTCGAGTCGCCGGAACTGGCCATGGAAGTGGCCCAGGCGTACGTCGAGGTCACCGGTAAGCTCGGTATTCCCTACGTCTTCAAGGCATCTTTTGATAAAGCCAACCGGTCATCTGTGAATTCTTTCCGTGGCCCTGGCCTGGAGAAAGGTCTTCAGATCCTGGCGGACATCAAGAGCAAGTTCGGCGTTCCCATTATTTCTGACGTTCACGAGCCTGCTCAGGCCGCTCCGGCGGCGGAAGTCTGTGACATCATCCAGCTGCCGGCTTTCCTGAGCCGCCAGACGGACCTGGTGGTCGCCATGGCGAAAACCGGTGCGGTGATTAACATCAAGAAGGCCCAGTTCCTGGCTCCCCAGGAAATGAAGCATATCATTACCAAGTGCGAGGAAGCCGGCAACGACAGGGTGATCCTGTGTGAGCGGGGCAGCAGCTTCGGTTACAACAACCTGGTCGTCGACATGCTCGGATTTGGCATCATGAAAGCCATGAACGTGCCGGTGATGTTCGATGTGACCCACTCCCTGCAAATGCCAGGCGGGCGAGCCGATTCCGCCGGTGGCCGGCGTGCCCAGGTGACGGATCTGGCTTTGGCGGGCATGTCCCAGGGTTTGGCCGGATTGTTCCTGGAGGCCCATCCTGACCCGGATAAGGCCAAGTGCGATGGCCCCTGCGCACTGCGGCTCAGCCAGCTGGAGCCTTTCCTGCAGCGGGTAAAAGCTGTGGATGATCTGGTAAAAAGCTTTAAACCTATCGACACCGCCTGATTGGCGGTGTTGGCGTTTTACGCGGACTTTGGGAGCGAGCGGGAACGGCCCTGCGAAAATGTAGAGGGCCATGGATGGCCCGAAACAAGCGCACAGGGATGTGCTTGTAGCGGTTTTCGCAGGGCCGTTCCCGCTCGCTCTGACTCCCGAATTTGAACATGAACTTGGAGACAGAGAAGAATGACCAAGATTGCCAACATCAAAGGCCGTGAGGTTCTGGATTCCCGCGGTAACCCGACTGTCGAAGCAGACGTTATCCTCGAAGACGGCACCATCGGTAGCGCCTGCGCACCATCCGGTGCTTCCACAGGCTCCCGTGAAGCCCTGGAACTGCGCGACGGTGACACTTCCCGTTACCTTGGCAAGGGTGTTCTGAAGGCCGTAGACGCTGTAAACGGCAAGATTCGCGACGCCCTGGTAGGCAAAGATGCGGCTGATCAGCGTGCACTGGACCAGATCATGCTGGACCTCGACGGTACGGAGAACAAGGCTAATCTGGGCGCGAATGCGATCCTGGCAGTTTCCCTGGCGGCGGCCAAGGCTGCAGCTATTTCCCTCGGCAAGCCGCTGTATGCGCACATTGCCGACATCAACGGCACTTCTGGCAAGTTCTCCATGCCGGTACCGATGATGAATATCCTGAACGGTGGCGAGCACGCGGATAACAACGTGGATATCCAGGAGTTCATGGTTCAGCCG
>JAWWAT010000314.1:0-4546 GCA_033721635.1 Marinobacter sp.
GCCGGTCAATATGTCCGGTTTCCGCGTCGTCAATAACCGTGCAGAATTCACGTTGGATATCTGATAGTTACGTACACACTTTTCCGGTTAGCAGGCTATGAATCACGAATCTCCGATCAAAAGACGTAAATCCCGCCAGATAATGGTGGGTGACGTGCCCGTAGGTGGGGACGCTCCCATCGCTGTTCAGAGCATGACCAATACCAATACCTGCGATGTGGATGCAACGGTTGGCCAGATCCGCGCACTGCAGGAGGCTGGCGCTGACATCGTACGGGTATCGGTACCGTCCATGGATGCGGCCGAGGCCTTCGGCAAGATCCGCTCCATGGTGTCTGTGCCTCTGGTGGCCGATATCCATTTTGACCACAAAATTGCACTGCGGGTAGCTGAACTGGGTGTTGACTGTTTGCGGATCAACCCGGGAAATATCGGCCGGGATGACCGCGTGAGTGCTGTGATCAGCGCTGCCCGTGACCGCAATATTCCGATTCGTATCGGGGTGAACGCCGGTTCACTGGAGAAAGCTCTGCAGCGCAAATATGGCGAGCCGACACCCGAAGCCCTGGTGGAATCGGCCATGCGCCATATCGACATCCTGGACAAGCACGATTTCCAGGATTTCAAGGTCAGCCTCAAGGCGTCGGAAGTGTTCATGACCGTCGCAGCGTATCGTCAGATTGCGGCGCAGATTGATCAACCCCTGCACCTGGGTATCACGGAGGCGGGTGGCTTCCGTTCCGGCACGGTGAAATCCTCGATTGGCCTCGGCATGCTGCTCATGGACGGCATCGGCGACACCATCAGGGTCTCCCTGGCGGCGGATCCGGTGCAGGAAATCAAGGTTGGCTTCGATATCCTCAAGAGCCTGCGCCTGCGCAGCCGTGGCATTAACTTCGTTGCCTGCCCGAGCTGTTCGCGGCAGAACTTTGATGTTATTCAGACAATGAATGACCTCGAGGCGAGACTTGAAGACGTCAACGAATCACTGGATGTGGCCATTATTGGATGTATCGTCAATGGTCCGGGCGAGGCTAAAGTGGCAGATCTCGGCCTCACCGGCGGCAGCCCCAAGAATCTGTTCTACATGTCGGGCAAGCCTAACCAGAAGCTGGATAATGCCAACCTGACCGATGATCTGGAGCGGCTGATCCGTGAGGAAGTTGCCCGTCGCAAGGAAAAGGAAGACGCGATCATTACCCGCTCGACTGACTGAGTGCAGATCGCCAAAACACTGAAACAGATAAGGTAGTAACTTGGCTAAGATCCAGGCAATTCGCGGGATGAACGATATCCTGCCAGAGCAGACGCCGGTATGGCAGTTTGTGGAAGAGACGGTCAGGCGGGTACTTTCCCAGTACGGTTACCAGGAAATCCGTATGCCCGTAGTGGAACAGACTGACCTGTTCAAACGTTCCATTGGCGAAGTGACGGATATTGTCGAGAAGGAGATGTACACCTTCGACGACCGGAACGGCGACAGCCTGACCCTGCGTCCGGAAGGCACTGCGGGTTGTGTTCGCGCTGCCGAAGAACACGGCCTGCTTTTCAACCAGACCCGGCGCCTGTGGTATACCGGGCCGATGTTCCGGCACGAGCGTCCGCAAAAGGGGCGATACCGTCAGTTCCACCAGATAGGTGTGGAATGTTTTGGCATGACTGGCCCGGATATCGATGCAGAATTGCTGGTGCTAACTGCCCGCCTCTGGCGTGAACTCGGGTTGGGCGAGCATACCCGCCTGGAAATCAATTCCATCGGCACTTCTGCAGCCCGTCGTGAATACCGTGAAGCATTGGTAGCCTACCTTTCCGGGTATCGGGATCAGCTGGATGAGGACAGCCTGCGCCGTCTGGAATCCAACCCCCTCCGCATTCTTGACAGCAAACACCCGGGGACCCAGCAGTTGCTTGCGGAGGCGCCCAAGCTGGATGAATACCTTGACGAGGAGTCCATAGAGCATTTCAGGGAGCTTTGTGCCTTGCTGGATGCTGCCGGTATCCGCTATACCGTGAATCCGCGACTGGTGCGTGGGCTGGATTATTACGGCAAAACGGTTTTCGAGTGGATTACCGATAGCCTTGGCGCCCAGGGTACGGTGTGCGCCGGTGGCCGTTATGACGGACTGGTTGAGCAGTTGGGTGGCAAGCCCACCTACGCCGTAGGCTTCGCCATGGGCCTTGAAAGGCTCATCCTGCTGCTGGAAACGCTCAACCTTGTTCCGGCCAGTGTCAACGGCAATGTTGATGTGTATGTGACGGCCATGGGCGACTCAACTGTCGCCCCCGCGCTGGCACTTGCTGAATCACTGCGGTCCGCTTTGCCGCGAGCGCGAGTAATGAGCCATTGTGGCGGCGGGAGTTTCAAGAGCCAGATGAAGAAGGCAGACCGCAGCGGCGCCCGCTATGCCGTTATTCTCGGAGAGAACGAGCTGGCCACGGGTACGGTTGGTCTCAAGCCTCTGCGTTCGGATGAACCACAGCGGGATGTTGGTCAGGCTGAACTTGCCGGCGTACTGGAAGAATTGCTGGGCCGCTGATGGCGGACTCAAAGGCGACAGGCACAATAATCATTTATTACAGGAGTCATCATGGCTGAAATGCGCACTGAGGAAGAACAGGTCCAGGCAATCAAGGACTGGTGGAAAAATAATGGCACGTCTCTTCTGATTGGCATTGCTGTGGCACTGGCCATCGTTTTTGGCTGGCAGGCCTGGCAGAACCAGCAGATGCAGCAGCGCACCGAAGCGGCCTCCCAGTTTGCTGATCTGATCAATGCCTACAGCGATGAGAGTGATGAAAACCGCGCCGAAACCGTGGCGTATATTGCCCAGACACTGCGGGAGGAATACACCGACAGTGCGTTCGCGATCTACGGTATGTTGATGCTGGCCCGGCAACAGATGATGGAGCAGAACGATGCAGCGGCTGCCATTGAATCTCTCTCCTGGGCTCAGGAAAAGGCCGGTGAATCCGGCGCGCTGGCCCTGGTGATCCGTAACCGTCTCGCCCGCGCCCATTTCGCAGCTGGCCAATATGACCAGGCCCTTTCCATTATCGGAGATGTGGGCGAAGCCGGCAGCTTCAGTGCCATTTTTACAGAGCTCAAAGGCGACATCCTGCTGGCACAAGGGGACCGTGACGGTGCCCGTCAAGCTTATCTGGCTGCCAGAGAGCAAAACCAACAGGGGCGCAGCGGTATTCTTGAACTCAAGCTCTCGGATCTTGGCGTAGGGGAGGGAGCCTGATGCCCGTGATGTTCTTAGGGCAGAAGCGTTCCGTTCCACTGATTGGCCTGTTGCTGATGGCACTGCTGGCCGGTTGCAGCAGCACGGACACCTTTGAGCAGCCCAAACCGCTGCCTGAAATCTCCGCCAGTGTCGAACTGGAAAGTGTGTGGACCATGGATGTCGGAGAGGGGCACGACGAAAATTTCCTTTATCTGGCACCTCTGAACGCCGGCGATACCCTCTACGCGGCATCAGCCGAAGGGGAAATCTGGGCTGTTGACCCTGAGAACGGTGCTGTCATCTGGTATCAGGATCTTGACGAGGATATCAGTGCCGGAGTAGGCGGTGATCAGGATAACCTCTATCTGGTTACCAGAGACGCTCAGCTGAAGGCACTTTCGCGGCAGGACGGCACCGAGCGGTGGGAGCAGCCTCTGCCAAACGAGGCTCTGGCTTCGCCGCAGTCGAACGGGAGTCTGGTAGTCGTTCAGACTATCGACGGCAAAGTACTTGCTTTCAACACCAACGGTGGCGAGAAGGCCTGGCAATATGACAGCAACGTACCCGTCCTGTCCATGCGGGCGGCTGCGTCACCACTGGTGGGTGCGGACCTGGTTCTGGCTGCGCTGGCCAACGGCAAACTGATGGCGCTTTCGACAGAGTCCGGGCAACCGGTCTGGCAATACGAAGTCGGCCAGCCTCAGGGGCGGACAGAGCTGGAACGACTGGTTGATGTGGCCGGTGAGCCGCTGATTCTGGAAAGCGCAGCCATGGTGGTTGGCTATCAAGGTAAACTGGCACTGGTTGACCTGCAGAGTGGGCAGGAAATCTGGAGCAGGAAGGAATCAAGCCTGCAGTCGCCCATGATCGGCAACGGCAACATTTTCATAGCCGGGGCGAATGGTGATATCACCGCCTACCGTGGCTCTGATCGACGGGAATAGAGGGTTCAGGACAGAGTGTCCTGGCCCCACCCCACCCAGCCGATTGTTTTTGGCGACTATCTGTTGGTTGGCGACTACGAAGGTTATATCCACATGCTGTCACTGGAGGACGGTAGCCTTCAGGGCCAGCTTGAGTTTGATGATGAAGGATTGCGGGTGCCTTTTCAGCGCCTGCAGAATGGAAACCTTCTCGTTTACGGCAATAGCGGTAAAATGTCAGTTCTTAAAATCCGGGAGCGCGACTGAGCGTTCCTTACCGGCCATATCGCTGTGAAGCGCTGGCCCTGTTTACTGTGTAGCGAAAGATTATGACCCCTGTAATTGCACTTGTCGGGCGTCCCAACGTTGGCAAGTCGACACTGTTTAACCAGATGA
>JAWWAT010000315.1:0-4536 GCA_033721635.1 Marinobacter sp.
CAGGACACGGTGCAGACCGGGATATTCGTCTCGCAGGTAAATGTAGAGAGCCTCAGCCTCAACCGCCCAGGCGCTGACCAGCGAGCCCTCCAGGAATACGTGGGGTTCCCGTTCCAGGTAATAGCGGTCTTTGAACGTGCCCGGTTCACCCTCGTCGGCATTGATCACCGCATAGCGTGGCCCCGGCTCCGCCCGAACGGCCTGCCATTTGCGGTAGGTGGGGAAACCAGCGCCGCCCAGGCCGCGCAGGCCCGCGTGTTCAAGTTCCTCGGCCAGCGATTCAACGCTCACCCGGCCTTCATAACAATCGGCCAGCAGGCCATAACCGCCAGTTGAACGGTAATCCGCCAGTCCTTGCCATTGGATGTCTTCCGGGTGAATCTGGCCCTGCTCTACCGCCGCACCCACATTCTCGGCGTTGGCATGGCACACGTGATGATGGCCGACTTCGACCACGGGTGCCGTGTCGCAGCGCCCCATACAGGGAGCGCGCCGCACACGCACCTGGGCGGGATCAGCGCCGTCCGACAGCGCCTGGTGCAGCGCCTCCGCCCCGGCCAGCTGGCAGGAAAGCGAATCACATACCCGCAGGGTGATGGCCGGTGGTGGCGTTTGTTCGTCGTGAATGACATCGAAATGAGCGTAGAAGGTGGCGGTTTCATAGATGGCGGCCATGGGCAGATTCATGAAAGCCGCTAGGGCCCTCAGGCGAGGCATGGAGAGGTAGCCATCTGAATCCTGCACTACATGCAGGTGCTCGATAAGGCGATCGCGGTCTCGCAATGACGAATCGACGCGTTCGTCACCGATCAGTTCCCGCAGCTCCGACAATACAGCCGGTTCCAGTTGACGACCTCGAAGGGCGGAGCGCCGGCGTTTGACCACTTTTTCGTCTGTATTCATTGTTTTTGACCAGGCGCCGAGGGTCCAGGTACAGCCTTGTTGGCTGGATTTATTACCTACTAGCCATTGAAGCATATCCGGCCGGGTTCACGCCAGACGATAGAAAAGGGTTTGGATGCGCTGATAAACCGCGACCCGGCAACACTGTGATCAGCGTGAATCAGTGCTGACGACTGAGGAATAAACGGGTCATCACCGAGAAGAAAAAAGCTGCGGAAAGACTACACATAACAATACCGGTCAAACCCTCAACCGTCGCAATGATACGCCAGGGAGGGCTGACCAGAACGTCGCCGTAACCGATGGTCGTGTAGGTTACGCCGGAGAAGTAAACAGCTGACTCAAAATCAGGCAGCGCAGCCCCCCAGTAATAAAAGCAAGCCCATATGGCGATCTGAACCGTGTGGCTGAAGAGGAGAATCCATACCAATCTGACAAAGAGCCAGGTGAGCGGCCAGAAGTGGAGATCATAGGCGGATCCGGCATTGCGCACCGAGAGCCAGTGTATCGAAAAGGCGAGAAACGTAGTATGGATAAGCACGGTTGCAGCCACGAGACCGAACGCCAGTATCAAGATGGACGTCATCGTTGCAGTTCGTCGATTTTGCGCGTGGAATGCATAAAAACAGCCTGAGGTGCCGGGTTACGACTTCTCCTCAATATCGACCAAACCAGAGCAAATTTCATCTTTGATGCTAAAAATTCAGTTAAGTCGGTAGCTTTCACACAAGCAAAAGTCTCGATCTCGACCGAATGGAAATAACTTTGCAGGGCGTGGAACAACGCCAGATGCAGTCTAACGATCTATCGCCAGGATGAAGGAAGGTAATAATGGAGGCGCGGGTCGGAATCGAACCGGCGTACACGGAGTTGCAGTCCGCTGCATAACCACTCTGCCACCGCGCCGGAAAAGATCGAAGAGATCGGATCTTTGTGCTCTCAGGTGGGCATTGAGAGACTTGAAATTGGAGCGGGAAACGAGATTCGAACTCGCGACCCCAACCTTGGCAAGGTTGTGCTCTACCAACTGAGCTATTCCCGCTCTTTGTTTCCGGGGCATTGCCTCGTCAACGGCTGCGTATTCTACGGATTACCGTTCGGGCGTCAATAGTTTTTTATCAAGTTTTTGTTTTACTGGAGATTGTGGGCAAAGTTTGGTCAATCGCGGTGCCGGATGCAATCATGCGACTTGCGCACGGCAGAGAACCTCTGCACTCTCTAAACTAAGCACTGGCAGGCAACCTCACTCAGGGATTCGACAGAACGTGCCCAGTCCTGATTCTTCCGAACAGACCGATCGACAAAAACCGTCTTCCAAACCCGGATCCGTAGTCATTGAGGCGGGCACCCTGAGGGTGACCGATGACTGGCTGCTGAGCCATTACCGGTCGCTGGCGTCTGCGGCCTCGTCGATGTCTTCGCGGGATACGAGTCGATTACCCATCGACCTCTCGGGGCTGAATCAAATTGACACGGCCGGTGCATCACAGTTGGCCTCTTTGGTCGGCCCCGACCGTCTGCTTAAAGCCGCCTCGGCCGATAGCGATTTGCCCCGGGAAAAATCCGCGCTGATTGCTGCCGTCTGCGAGGCCATGAAAAACCAGCCCGAGGCAGACCGGCACGCGCCCTCCCTGGTGTGGAGCTTTGTTACCGGAACCGGCGAGCAGGTCGTGGGAATTTTCAGGCTGCTGTGGATTCTTGTGGGCTTTATCGGCCAGACACTGGGCACCCTGGCCTGGAACCTTCCGAGGCCCTGGCGCTGGCGTATGACGCCCTTCGTCGCCGCCGTTCACGACACCGGCCTGAATGCCCTGCCCATTGTGGCACTGCTGACGTTTCTTGTTGGTGCCGTGGTGGCGTTTCTGGGGGCGACCGTGCTGGAGGATTTCGGCGCGACCATCTACACCGTCAATCTGGTGGCGTTTTCCTTCCTGCGGGAATTCGGGGTGCTGTTGGCCGCAATCCTCCTGGCCGGCCGAACCGCCAGTGCCTTTACTGCCCATATTGGCGCCATGAAGGTCAACGAGGAGCTGGATGCCATCCGCACCCTGGGCCTTAACCCGATCGAACTGCTGGTGTTGCCTCGGGTGATGGCCATGATGGTGAGCCTGCCTATCCTGACTTTCGTGGGCATGATCTCGGGCATGGTGGGCGGCGCCGTGGTATGCGCCCTGGTGCTGGATATCTCGCCAACGCAGTTCATGGCTATCGTTGAGCGGGACATCGCCCTTCAGCATTTCCTCGTGGGCATTGTGAAGGCCCCGATCTTTGCGTTCCTGATTGCCGTGATTGGCTGCCTGGAAGGGTTCAAGGTGGCTGGCAGCGCCCAGTCCGTGGGCGAACACACCACCTCCAGCGTGGTTCAGTCCATCTTCATGGTGATTCTGCTGGATTCCATTGCTGCACTATTCTTTATGGAAATGGGCTGGTAATCATGGCGGTAATGGCGGCATCTTCGAATACGGAAGCGAGAAATAAACCGGTGATTGCGGTTCGGGACCTGTGCAACCGGTTCGGCGAGCACGTGGTGCACGAGGACCTCGATCTGGATCTGCTGCGTGGGGAGATACTGGGCGTGGTTGGCGGGTCCGGAACCGGCAAAACGGTGCTTCTGCGCAGTATCGTTGGTCTGAACACGCCCGCCTCGGGCCATATCCGGGTATTTGGCGAGGATCTTACCCAGCTACCGGCGCGGGCACGTTCCCGGATCGAGCAGCGGTTCGGGGTTTTGTTCCAGGGCGGCGCCCTGTTTACCTCCCTGAACCTGCAGGAGAATATTGCCGTTCCCCTGATCGAACACGCCGGCCTGAAACGGGCCGAAGCGGAACAACTGGCCCGGATGAAACTGGCGTTGACCGGGTTACCGCCGGGTGCGGCGTTACGCTACCCGTCGGAGCTTTCCGGCGGCATGGTGAAACGTGCGAGCCTGGCGCGGGCTCTGGCCCTTGATCCGGAGATTCTGTTCCTGGACGAGCCCACAGCGGGCCTGGACCCAATCGGCGCAGCGGCATTCGACCGGCTGATTGTGACACTCCGGGATGCCCTGGGGCTGACTGTGTTTCTGGTCACCCATGATCTGGACACTCTTTACTCAACCTGTGATCGGGTTGCGGTACTGTCACAGCGCAAGGTTCTGGTAGCTGATACGCTGGAGAAGGTTGCCGCCACAGAGGACGAGTGGATTCAGGATTACTTTAACGGCCCCCGTGGCCGGGCAGCGAGTTACGCATTCAGGGATCATTCGAAAACACGGAATCAGGAGCAGTAACCATGGAGCCACGGGCCCACCACCTGATCATTGGCTTGTTTACCATCCTGGCCTTCGCCGCCGCGCTGATCTTTTCGCTGTGGCTGGCGAAATCCTCCGCCGATCGGGAATGGGGCTACTACGAGATCGTGTTCGAGCAGGCGGTCGGCGGCCTGTCCGAGGGTAATCCCGTGCTTTACAACGGCGTTCAGATTGGCGATGTCGTGGAACTGAACCTCGATCCGAACAATCCGGCCCATGTGCGGGTTCTGGTGCGGGTCGATCAGTCTATTCCCATCCGCGAGAACACCAAGGCCGGCATGGTGCTCGCCAACATAACCGGCAGCATGAGCGTCCAGTTCAGCGGCGGGAGCCCCGACCAGCCC
>JAWWAT010000316.1:0-4532 GCA_033721635.1 Marinobacter sp.
AACTCGAATTCAAGGTTATCAAGCTCGACCAGAAGCGTAACAACGTGGTTGTTTCCCGCCGCGCCGTTCTGGAAGCAGAGAACAGTGCTGAGCGTGAAGCTCTGCTCGAAACCCTGACCGAGGGTATGGAAATCAAGGGTATCGTCAAGAACCTGACCGACTACGGCGCGTTCGTAGACCTGGGTGGTGTTGACGGCCTGCTGCACATTACCGATATGGCCTGGAAGCGCATCAAGCATCCGAGCGAAATCGTTAATGTTGGCGACGAAATCAGCGTTAAGGTCCTGAAGTTCGACCGTGAGCGCAACCGTGTTTCCCTCGGCCTGAAGCAGCTGGGCGAAGATCCCTGGGTTGATATCAAGGGTCGTTACCCGGAAGGTTCCAAGGTCAAGGCACGCGTTACCAACCTGACCGACTACGGCTGCTTTGCTGAGCTGGAAGAGGGCGTTGAAGGTCTGGTTCACGTTTCCGAAATGGATTGGACCAACAAGAACATCCATCCGTCCAAGGTTGTCCAGGTAGGCGACGAAGTGGACGTGATGATTCTGGATATCGACGAAGAGCGTCGTCGTATCTCCCTGGGTATCAAGCAGTGTGTATCCAACCCGTGGGAAGATTTCTCCAGCAACTTCAACAAGGGCGACCGCATCTCCGGTAAGATCAAGTCAATCACTGACTTCGGTATCTTCATCGGTCTGGATGGCGGCATCGACGGTCTGGTTCACCTGTCTGACATCAGCTGGAACGAGACTGGCGAAGAAGCGGTTCGTGAATACAAGAAGGGTGACGAAGTTGAAACCGTTATCCTGTCTGTTGATCCGGAGCGTGAGCGTATCTCCCTGGGTATCAAGCAGCTCGAGAGCGATCCGTTCGCCGAGTTTGTACAGCTGAACGACAAGGGCTCCATTGTTAAGGGCACCGTGTCTGCAGTTGACGCCAAGGCGGCTACCATTGCTCTGAACGACGAAGTTGAAGCGGTACTTAAGGCCTCTGAAATCAGCCGTGACCGTGTGGAAGACGCACGCAACGCGCTGAAGGAAGGCGAAGAAGTTGAAGCGAAGATCATCAGCATCGACCGCAAGAACCGCATCATCAACCTGTCTGTGAAGTCCAAAGACGTTGAGGACGACAAGCAGGCACTGGAAAATGTGCGGACCAAGACTGCCGAAACTTCCTCTGGTGCGACCACCATCGGTGATCTCATCAAGGAGCAGATGCAGCAGCAAAACGCCAACAAGGACTGATCCTCCGGTTGGTACGAAAAAAACGGGCTCTAAGAGCCCGTTTTTTTTGTGTTTTTTTCTGGTTTGGCTAAACTAGGTAGTCATGGGAATCCGGTAACCGACGGCCGAATAAAAACGAAAGAGGGAAACGCCTCATGACGAAGTCCGAACTGGTCGAGCTGATTGCTTCCAAGCAGACTCAGCTCTCCGTTAAAGATGTCGAACTGGCTGTAAAAACCATCATTGAGCACATGTCCCAGTCGCTTGCCGATGGTCAAAGAATAGAAATCAGGGGATTTGGCAGTTTTTCCCTTCACCACCGGGCCGCGCGTACCGGTCGCAACCCGAAAACCGGTGAGGCCGTTCAGCTACCAGCCAAGTATGTGCCGCACTTCAAGCCCGGCAAGGAATTGAGAGAGCAGGTCAACGACAGCTTGAAGAAAGGCTTTTAACAGCTGCTCAGGGAACGCGTATAATTTGGGCTTTCAGGCCCTTTGGGAGTGCTATCGCTATGGCAGGATTGCAGAAGATCCTCATTATTCTGTTGGTTTTGGTCCTGGTTCTGCTGGCACTGGTATTCTCGCTCAACAATCAAATGGCAGTCTCCCTCAACTTCCTGCTGTTTGAAACCCAACCCCATGGTGTTGCCGTCTGGATTATTATGTCATTCGTTGTTGGCGCGCTCGTGGGCGTGTTGATGACAATGCTGGCCACCGTTCGCACCTCGGTGTCCCGACGGACCCTTCAGAAACGACTTGATCGTGCCGAGCAGGCATTGGAGAAATCCAGGGCCCAGAACGACCGGACTCTTTAATGGATATCGTACTTCAGTGGCTGCTTTTGACAGTTGCAGTCGCCGTTGGCTGGTTTGTAGGCCGGCTGGGAAGCAATGACAGCCGATCCGGCAAAACGGTTTCCGACGAGGAATCGGTAAAGGACCGTCTCCAGTTCCTTTTCACAAACTATTCGGACCAGGCTGTTGAGAACTTCGTCCAGTCCCTTGCCGTCAACAAGGATACAGTCAGCCTGCACCTTTCCATTGGCAGTCACTTTCGCAACAAGGGCGAAACCGATCGGGCCATACTGATCCACCAGAACCTGTTGGCCAGGCCTGAGCTTCCTCCGCGTTTCTCGCCACAGGTAACCCTGGAGCTTGCCCGGGATTACCTGAAAGCCGGTCTGCTCGACCGCGCCGAGGCGCTGCTGCACCAGCTGATGGGCGACAAGGAGTACGGGCGGCATTCCTCCCAGCAGCTGATCGACCTTTACCAGCAAGAGAAGGAATGGGCGAAAGCCGCCGAGGTTGCACGGACCTTGACCCGGGGCGACGCTGACCCGGCCATGTTCAAGGTGCTGGCCTATCTGACCTGTGAGCTGTCCGAGGAGTCGCTGAAACAGGACGACCGTTGGGCTGCCCAGAAGCTCGCCAAAGAAGCGCTTGAGTATGATCGCTCCTGCGTGCGGGCCAACCTGATTCTGATGAAGCTGCTGGTTCGGCAGGGCAGTTATCGCGAGGCCGGCAACCAGTGCCTGAAAGTGTTTGACCAGAACGCCGAGTTCGGGCCGGAAGCAATAGACCGTTTGATGAAACTCGAGCACGAACACGGCGATATCGGCCGGCTGGCGAAAAAGCTGCGCAAGCTTTATGAAAACTATCCGAGTACCAGTCTGCTGCTGGCCCTCGTGGAGTCCGTAGAGCGCGCCTCGGGGCGACCGGCAGCGATCGACTTGCTGAGGAAGGAACTTGAAACACGCCCGAGCGTCCGTGGCCTGCTCCGGCTGGTTGAAATGGCCGGCTATGAAAAAGGCATGACCACGGATGAGGGCAGGCTGGTGAGCCGTATCGGTCACCTGATTCTCGCCAATCGTCCCGTCTATCGCTGTGTCAGCTGTGGTTTCTCGGGGCGCCAGTTGCACTGGCTGTGCCCCAGCTGCAAACAATGGGAAACCGTCCGCCCGATCCAGGGCGTTGAAGCCGAATAAACCTTTACCGAATTTCCGCAGGACAAGTGAACGTGCAAACCGCTAACGATCCCAAGATCATCGTCGCCCTCGACTTTCCTTCCCAGAACCCCGCCTTAGAGCTGGTCGATAAACTGGACCCGGCCAAATGCCGCCTGAAAGTGGGCAAGGAGCTGTTCACCCGCTCAGGCCCGCAACTGGTGGAAGGACTTCAGAAGCGCGGATTCGACGTATTCCTGGACCTGAAATTCCATGATATCCCGAACACCACCTCAGCTGCCGTTGCAGCTGCCGCCGACCTCGGTGTGTGGATGGTCAATGTGCATGCTTCTGGCGGCGAGAAAATGATGACCGCTTGCAGGGAACGCCTGGAAACCTTCGGCGCGGATCGTCCGCTGTTGATCGCCGTCACCGTCCTCACCAGCATGAACGCCGACGATCTCGCCGGTATCGGCATCACCGATTCCCCGGAAGCCCAGGTATCCCGCCTGGCAACCCTCACAAAAAACTGCGGCCTCGACGGCGTCGTCTGCTCCGCGCAAGAGGCACCGAAGCTCAAAGCGGAGCAGGGCGCCGACTTCAAGTTGATTACACCGGGTATTCGTCCACTGACTGCCGACAAAGGTGATCAGCAGCGAATCATGACCCCCACGGATGCCCTCAAAGCCGGTTCCGACTACCTGGTGATCGGCCGCCCAATTACCCAGGCGTCGGATCCTCTGGCTGCCCTGGAGGCTATTCACTCAGAAGTGGTTGGACTCTAGCCCTGCCAGCTGTCCCGTTTAGACCTCCCAGTTGACCGCATTTCCCCGAAAGACAGAGGCAGGCTTAGGTCGGATTATGCTGCGCCAATCCGACCTACATTTAGGTGCAAATTCAAGTCGCATATCCTTAGGTGCCTTTCGGAAACTCAGCGAATAGGTCGTGAGTATATCGTTGGGACTGGATCGGTGGTGTGGGGTCGCCCTCCCAAAAATGTCTGTGGCCATGGATGGCCACAGTCAAGCGCACATGGACGTGCTCGTAGCGTTTTTTGGGAGGGCGACCCCACACCGCCAGCCCCGAATGCAGCAGGCTAGGGCAGGAGCACGCACCACCACCCAAGATGTGGTTAAAAACGTAATACAAAAAAGGAAGGCAATAAAAAACCCGCTAACTCAGAGAATTAGCGGGTTTTCAGAATAGTGGCTCCCCGAGCTGGGCTCGAACCAGCGACAAACGGATTAACAGTCCGTTGCTCTACCAACTGAGCTATCGGGGAACGTCGTCGTGTGACGAGGCGCGTATATTAAGGGCAGGCCAGCGCCTCGTCAACCCCTTTTTGCCGAATTAGCCCAACGCTTTTTG
>JAWWAT010000317.1:0-4498 GCA_033721635.1 Marinobacter sp.
AAAGTGCAGTTATGCTTAGCGCTTTTCCTAAAAACCTATCCATTTGATATATCCTTATTTATTACTGAATGGTCTCTGCGAGCAAAGAAAACATCTGTCGCTCGACGCTCCGTACTGCAAATACGAGACCAAGAATGCACTTTGTTGATTTATATGAGTAAGTCAGATTTCGCAGCCAGTTCTTACATGAAATTCGTAAAAAAGTCTGACAGATCCGGGCCATAAGCCTTTGACAAAAGAGATCTTTCAGGCACAGCAAAGCCGAAGGATGCGCTCAGCGGCTTTTTGTCTCCGCTACAAGCGTCAGGCGAGTGCGAGTGCGCGCGTTTACCTTCAGAAAGTGTCATGTAATTTTACATAACTTCAATTGTTCAGGGGATCCAATCGGACACACCTGGCAACTACCCGATCTTTGCTTTAGTGTTTTGCTTAATACAATCAGTTGTCTACAGCAAGTGAAGCTTGCCATGTAGTCGATTGCTGTTAATCTGAGAACTGGCTTTAAAATGTAGGTTCATTGACAGCTGAAGACTTGGAGGGGACTCCACCAATCAATCAAAATAAAAAAGGAAAAGATGATGAATAAACTAGTCCACGCTACTGTGATACTTGGCTTAACGCTGGGTCTTACTTCTTCTCTTTCTGCCAGCGAATTTTCGGATATGGAACCTGTGACTTTGCGCCTGGCTCACGTGGTTAACGAGCAGGATGGCTTCCACATTGCTGCTGTTAAATTTCAGGAGCTGGTCAGTGAGCGTACAGATGGCGCGGTAACAATTGATATCTACCCCAATGCCTCTCTTGGTGACGAACGCACCCTGCTTGAGGGTATGCAGATTGGCACGGTCGACATGGGCGTCATCACCAATGGTCCGGTTGCCAATTTCGTGGAAGAAATGGCGGTGTTTGAGCTGCCGTTCCTGTTTTCGTCCCCGGAAGACGCCTATGCGGTGCTTGACGGCCCCATTGGCGAGGAGCTGCTGGACAAGTTAAGTGAGGTCAACCTCAAAGGTCTCGCGTATGCCGAGCGTGGTTTCCGCAACCTCACCAACAGCGAGCGTCCGGTAAGCCACCCGGATGACATTGATGGATTGCGGGTGCGTGTTATGGAAAATCCTGTCTACGTTGACACCTTCCGTGAATTAGGGGCAAATGCCGTACCTATGGCCTGGACCGAGGCGCTGACCGCCATGCAGCAAGGCACCATTGATGGCCAGGAAAATCCTGTCAACGTTGTGCACTCCTTCAAACTCCATGAAACCCAGAATTTTATGACGATGTCGCGGCACACTTACGCGCCGGCGATATTTGTTATGGGAATGTCGGTATGGGACGGCCTGCCCGAAGCCGCTCAGGGGGTCATCGAACAGGCCGCCCAGGAAGCCGCCGAACATGAGCGCAGCGTCAACGCTGAAATGGAATCCGAGCAGTTGGCGGAGCTTGAAGCATCGGGAATGGAAATCGTAGAGGACCCGGACATGGAAGCCTTCCAGGATGCTGTTGCGCCAGTCTATGAGAAGTACGGTAGTCAGTTTGGTGACTACCTGGAACGGATTCGTGAATCGCAGCAGCAATAGTTAAAGGGCCCGACGAAGTCATGTTGGGAATGCTGAAAAAAATTGAACGTGCAATCGATGCCGTCATGCAGTCCGTCGTTTTTGGGGCGATGGTGGCATTGATCGCCGTGATCACCCTACAGATTATCTCCAGGGTTTTCTTTACGGCCGTTGGCTGGACAGAAGAGGTGGCACGATTCCTACTTGTGTGGATCACCTTTTTGGGGGCCACCCTCGCTTTCCAGCGTGGTCGGCATATCGCGGTGACGTTTCTGGTGAATGCACTGCCAGGCCGGCTACGGCAGCTCACACGTATTCTCGCTGTGGCCATTGCGTTGGGTTTCATGATTGCACTTGTGTTCGTTGGCTATCGCTACACACAGGTTCAGAGCTACCAGACTTCAGCGTCCCTGGGCTGGTCAATGACATACGTCTACTCGGTTATCCCCGCTACAGCAGCGCTGATGGGGTGGTACGCACTTGTTGATCTGGTAGAGCTCGTGGCCGGAGGGCCAGACTCTGCTGAGACCGGCTCTGATATAAGTGAGCCGCCAACGTGACCGGCCTGCTCTTCGCACTCTTCTTTGTGTTCATGTTCATCGGCGTGCCGATTGCGGTAGCAATCGGGGCCAGCACAATGGCGGCGCTGTATTTTGAGGGTGTGCCACTGATGGTGGTGACCCAGCAGATGTTTCAGGGAATCAATTCTTTCGCCCTGGTTGCGGTCCCTATGTTCATACTGGCCGGTGACCTTATGGCCCAGGGGAAGGTGAGCGAGAAGCTGGTCAATTTTGCGGACTCGCTGTTTGGCTTCCTCAAGGGTGGCCTTTCTATCGTTGCAGTACTGGCCGGAATGTTCTTTGCGGCAATATCCGGCTCAGGGGCGGCTACCACGGCAGCCGTTGGCTCCAGCCTGGTGCCGGAGCTCCGTAAAAAGGGGTATGACCCGGCAGCTGCAGCCAGTTTAATTGCTGCCAGTGGCACGATTGGTGTGGTAATCCCACCCTCAGTGCCGATGATTATCTACGCTGTCATTGCTCAGCAATCGGTTTCCAAGCTGTTTCTCAATGGTTTTATCCCCGGCCTTGTTATGGGCCTGGGGCTCATGGCCATTGCGATCACCCAGGGTTACCGACGCAATTATCCCCGCGGCACAGCATTATCCCTCGCTACCATCTGGGGCACACTAAAGAGCGCGAGCTGGGGCCTGATGACACCGGTCATCATTCTGGGCGGGATATTTTCTGGCGTGTTTACACCCAGCGAAGCGGCAGTGGTGGCGGTCAATTACGCACTACTGGTCTCATTGTTTATCTATCGCGACCTCAAGCTCCCGGATATCTACCGGATATTGATCCGCTCTGCCATTACAACGGCAGTGATCATGTTCGTCATCGCCACATCTGCGGTCCTGAGCTGGACACTATCAAGCTGGCAGATACCCGGCGCAATTGCTGAATCCGTTCTGTCACTTTCAACCAGCCCCTACATCATCATGCTGCTCGTTGTCGGAATCATTCTGCTCACGGGTGTGTTCATCGAAACCGCCAGTGCGCTGATCATTCTGACGCCGGTCCTGTTGCCGCTGGTCATCCAGCTTGGTATCGATCCAATCCACTTCGGCCTGATCATTGTGGTTGGTCTGGCCATCGGCATGATTACACCACCGGTGGCAATCAACCTCTATGTTGCCTCGTCGGTCACCGGCCTGCCGCTGGAGCGCATCACCCGCGCTATCATTCCGTACCTGCTTGGCTTGATCGCAGTGTTGCTCATAGTGGTTTACATCCCGATCTTTCTCGGTATTTCAGGTTGAGCAGCGGGTCGGCCACAGAACTGTACAGCACGTCGTACTGAAAAAGAGTCGAAGAAATATTAAAGAGAAGAGTATCGCGGGGGAGTCTGCAGATAACGCGTGACGTATTAAAAATGGTAGGACCAGGCAGATTTGAACTGCCGACCTCTGCCATGTCAAGGCAGCGCTCTAACCAACTGAGCTATGGTCCTACGTCCTGCAACGGGGTGGAAATATACTGATTCCGATGAGCCTGGTCAACCTCTTTCAGGCGGTTTTCTGCTTTCGGGTCCAGCTTTTTACCGCCTTGCTAATGACACCCCAGCGATTGATCAGCAGTGCCAGGAAGATGAGCCCGCAGCCGGCCAGCTGGGTGGCTGTCATGGTCTCGCTAAACCAGCCTGCGGCAAAGAGCGCGACCCACACCGGTTCCAGCACCAGGATGACCACGCCGTGACTGTGGGCTGACAGGCCCTGGGCGTAGGTCTGGATCAGAAAGCGGCCAGCGGTGCCGATGACGGCGCTGGCGACAATCCACATGGAAAGCATGCCGGAGAAGTTGCTCAGCGTTGGCGTCCAGGGCTCCAGAAGGGCGGATTCGATCAGCGTAACGGCACCTACAGTGAGCAGGGCGATGCTGGTCAGGGGCAGGGCGGGTACGCGGTGCTTTTCCACGGTTTCGCCCCTGCGGTTGACGACAGTGCGCTGGTTGGCGGCGCGAGTGTTCAGCGTGAAATACAGGGCAAAGATAAAAGCCGCGCCGACGAAGAAGAGCTGCCCGATTTCCGGACGGAAACCGTTTCTTAATGAAAGCAGCGCCAGCCCGCTTACGGCAACGGGTATCGCAAACCAGGTGCTCAGGGGCTGTTCCTCCCGGAACACCACACGGGCAATCACCGGCACAATGACCACACCCAGGCTGGTGAGGAAGGCGCTTTCCCCCACGTGGCTGGCGTGAAACAACCCCATCACCCAGCAGCTCATGGCAACCCCGAATACCAGTCCGACACCCGCACCGCGCTTGACCTGGTCAAGGCTCAGCCGTCTCAGCGCAGGCCAGGCAAATGCCGCCAGCACAGAGCCTGCCAGCAGGAATCGCAGGGCCATAAACATCAGCGGTGGCATCAGCAGAACCGCTTCCTTGGAA
>JAWWAT010000318.1:0-4496 GCA_033721635.1 Marinobacter sp.
GCCAAGGTTTCCCTGAACATTGCCGAAGTGGAAGCCGGTGCAGACCGGGTTGAAGCCATTGCAAAAACCATCAGCGAAACCTTCGCCAATACCGGCTCGGTCATCACGGATCTTTTCGGCGGCTTCGATGACGCCAGCCGCTCCACTCAGATCGAACTTTCCAAACAGATCCGAGAGGAACGTGAGCTGCGCGAGAAGGCATTGCAAGACCAGAGCAAGCTGACCCAGGCAGAAGTGGAGTACATCAAAGAGAAAACCCGCCAACTGGCCAGAGGTGACGCCCTCATCAAAGTGGACGGCGCCGGCCTTCAGCCACACCTTGAGGCCTTTATGTTCGAGATCCTTCGGGAGATTCAGGTTCGCGTCAACGCGGACGGTGAAGAAATGCTATTGGGGCTTAACTGATGCTCACCATTAACGCACCCGTTTTCGATATCGATGGCCATGAAACCATTGAGTCACCGGAGCTACCCGGGCTGTCTGGTTTCCGGCGCCGCAACTCCCGAGTGGCCACCCTGGACGGTGGCGCGGCCATCAACGATTTCGGCTACTCCGATGCTGACCGAATTCTTGATATTGAATGGAGCCCCGCCAACCGTGCCCAGGTCGAAAACCTTGCCCGCATGGTAAAGGCTTACAGCCGCCTGATCATTTCTTTCCGAGAGGGGTGCTTTATCGGAGCCCCTGGCACGTTCACTCCATCCGACGATTCCATCCAGCTCCGCATTCTTGTTGAGAGGCGACTTGACCAATGATTATCAGAACGACACTCGGAACTGCATTGGCCCAGGCAGTGCTGGACGATATCAAAACCGGCACCGCTGGCAATGCCAAAATGCAGCTTTACACCGGCACCCGCCCGACCGCGCTTGGCGGCGCAATCACTGATGATCTGCTGGCGGAATTTGATCTTGGTTCAACCGTGGGCACTGTCAGCAATGGCGTCTTGACACTCAGCGGCTGGACAAACGAGGACGCCGCGCCCAATGGCGGCGCCCCGGGGTGGGCTCGGATTCTCGATGAGGACGGTGACGAGGTAATCTATCTGACCGCCAGTGCCTCCGGAGGCGGCGGCCAGGTGATCGTCAACACCGCCTCAATCGTCTCAGGCTCTCCCGTTGACCTGACCTCTGCAGCGATTCGGATGCCGGTCTGATGCCGAAGTATAACTACCAGCTGGACGCCGAAAATGATGGCCTGATCCACTACTGGCCAATCAACGAAGCCAGCGGGGCCACCGTTGCAGATGTGATTGGCGGGTGGGATGGCACAGTGGATGACGAGCTGCAATCGCTCACGGCCACCCAGATTGACGATACCATCGTTGCGACGCCTGCCGGCTCTGGCCGTGATGTGTCAGTGAATTGGGTCGGGCCTCCTGGCGGTGACTTCACGAATTTTGCGCCGATTCTTCTGCCGAGCCCGCCTTCTACCTCTGTTCTTTCGGCCATTACCTTCCGCTGCCGCTATTTTCACCGCACAACAATCTGGGAAGACGATACAAATTTCTCCTATTCGGATCTGGTGTTGCTCGGTGGTGCCACGTTTGTTGAAGAGGGCATCCTGATTGAGATCTACGAATACCAGGGAGGCGCTGAGACATACATTAAGGCGGGAGGCAGCGGGACCACAATCACCTCCAACGTCTTCACTGAGGGCCAGTGGCATGACGTGATTGTTGCTGGTGACGCCAGCGGAGTTTCAATCTACGTAAATGGGGCTCAGGTCGGAACTGCTGCCGGGTCCAGCACGTTCGCCATTTACACGACGACCGACACCAGCGGGACAAATATCCCCGGCATGGTGGGCGCGTACCGTGATAGCTCAACGGTGAACAGCTCAACGGTTTATCACTACAAGGATTCCTCCACCGTTGACGGCATTATTCAGGATGTCGCGATCTGGAACCGAAAGCTGACCGCCCAAGAAGTCACCGATCTGAATACGGATGGCACCTCTGAGCCGCTTATCGGAAGCCTTGGAACTGGTGTTCAGGCTCAGTTCAATGTGACCATGCCCATCACAGCCGATTTCGCGGTCGATATGTTCATGCCGGATGTGTCGTTTGATGTAGACTTCCCCATATCTGCGACGGCAACGGCGTATCAGGACTGGCTTTCCCTTCTTGATCCGATCCAGCTGCAGGAGTTTTACACCCTGACCATTACCGGCTCTGCTGATAGTCTGCCGGATGTTGTTGTGCCAATTTCCAGCTGGCAGGCAACGAACCAGGCTGGCGCCCGCCAGTCCTATGTGCAAGCCGTGATCCCGGCTGCCAGCCAATGGCTTGACGCCATCACCGCTCGCCAGTCCGGTGAACTGGTCATTCGTAAAGGCTTCCGCTTTTCGGATGGCTCCGAGCGTTCTGAAGAAATTCTTCGCTCCAATTTTGACGCCTTCCGATATGACAGGGGGGCGGGATCTCTCAGTGCAACGCTGTCAGGATATCTGGGCGGCAAGCAGGTGCAGAGTGGCAGTCGAACGCTCAAGGGCGTCCGCTCGATTTCCGTGGACAAGGGCAAGTATCGGGTGAGGGCAGATATTGACCTGTTCTTGCAGCCTGGCATGACCGTCACCGCTGATGATGTGACCTTCCGCGCTGACTACATCAATTACTACGTGAGCGACAACGACAAGTTCTGCGAAGTGAGCGATCGATAATGGCCAAGGGGCAAGTGATTGAACACCTGGGCGATGGCAAATACCGCGTCTCCCTGAAGTTTGGCATTGAGCGAATCCAGCAGGAGCTGGCTGACCTCAACGAGCGCATTGCAGAGCTGGCGGTTTTAGTACCGAACGCAAAGACCGATCTTTTGCTGGCGGAAGATGCCGCGAAAGCGAAAGCCGCACAGATTGATGCTGCGATCCCTGATTACCAGAACGGTGTTGAAGGCGCCCTGCAAACTATCAGGGCCCTCCAGGTTGAACTGGTCCATCTGCAGGGCGAGCTTCAGAAAGCGAGGTTCAAAGCCGACCAACTGATTGCTGAGAACCTGTCTTTGCTGAAGCGGCGGTCACAGCTTGAACGATTGCCAGCGGAAGAAACCCGGGATCTTTGGTGTGCGGATTATGTGACTGATGCCTCTGGCGAAGTTGGCCTGATCGAAGTGAACGACGAAGGCGCTGAAAACATCATAATGCAGCCCGCCTTCAGCGACGAGGGCGGCTATCTGGCATCAAGGGATGGGCAACTGGTCCCGCGTGCTGGTCAGTCTGGCGCCCAGGTGTACTTCAACGCAGCTATACTTCCCGGCATTCAGAAGTGGCGGCCCCGGTATCGAGTCGGCACGCTCACCGCGATTGACGGCGGCCTGGCCAATGTCACTTTGGATGAGGCTACGTCATCTGCCCAGAACCTGAACATCAACCAGGCCGGCATTCTGAAGAAAATCCCGATTCAGTACATGGATTGTGATGCGACTGCTTTTGAGGTTGGTGACCGGGTTTTGGTGAGGTGGTTTGATTCAGGCCCGCAGGTGGTGGGCTTTGAATCAAACCCGAAGCCTTGTTTTGGCCATGGCCTGGTGTTCTGTCCCTCGCAGGCTCAACTAAATGGCGACCGAACTTTTTGGGGGCTCCCGTTTGAAGATGGAGCGGGCAACGAAATCAATCCGCCGCTGGGCACCACTTTGGGCAGCAATCCTGTCTGGTCAATCCAGAAGCGCCGTGAAGACTCCCCGATTAAGTCTGCGAAAGGGCTGGAGTACAACTATGGGCTGCGGAACTGGATCGGGACCAACGGCACCCGGGACATTCTTTCATGGCGCGGACCGGCCTCCAGGGTATTCGACTGGTACAACAATTTCGGGGAAACGATCAACGTTCGGATTCCGAACTTTCAGACTCGCTGGCGCCGGTCCTCTGAGGTTTTTTATAAGCTGACGGTGCTGGTCGATCTGACCGATTACACCCTTGGCGGCTTCACAAAGGTTTGTGGTGCCTCGATGTATTACGAAGGCGAAACGGCGTTTCTGTTAGTGGTCGCCACCGATGCGGACGAATGGAGCCCTGGCCCTGATTACCGCGTGTACGAATGGGAATTGAACCGGCAATTCGAAGCCACCGGATCGCCAACGCTGAAGCAGTCATTCACTGTGGACCCGGATATTTATCCATTGACCGATTGGTACTTTGACGGCTCTGGCAAGCGGGCAGTGTGCACCCTGCGCAATCAAAAGTTGCAGGAAAGCGACCCTGCCGACTACAACATCATTTACAAAGCCGAGTACACCCTGGCCGGTGGCTTCTCAATCGCATCCGTGTGGGACGCAACAACCCTGCCGAGTAACGAAGTTCAGCAGTTCGGCCAATATCTTTATCGGGCAATCCGCAGGGAGGAAGGAAGCCCCGCCTGCGGACCCACAAAGCTCGGTGTGTCTTGGGACGAAAAGAACAACGCAGTGAACAACACCACCAGGCCCGCTGATAGCATCCCACTCTATTTCGATTACCGGGGGCTAGATCAGGTTGGTGCGTATTACTCAAAGCCCGAAACC
>JAWWAT010000319.1:0-4489 GCA_033721635.1 Marinobacter sp.
CAGATTGGTTTGCTCGGCAATGTCGGCAATGACCCCGATAACCTGCTCAATCTTGCCCGTGGATTCGTTCAGGGCGTGGATGGAGGCAGAAACCCGGGAAATCACATCCACCGTATGCTCCGCAGCCTCTTCGCTCGTGGTCAGTCGACTCTGCACTTCTTCATTGCCCGCTACTGCGGATTTCACAGTGTTTGCAGACGCCTCTGTGGCTCGCTCGATGGCTGAGGCCTGATCGGCAATGGCCACCATGGACTGGCTCACGTCATTGATCTGCTTCCGGGTCTGCTCCGATGCTGCCTGGAGAGATTCGGCACCGTTATCCAGGGCGCTGGAACGTTCATCAAGGCCGCCGGCCGCTGAGCGAATGTCTGCGATAAAGTGCTCGAATCGGGAGACCAGACCGCCCAATGCCTTTGCAACGCCGGCCACTTCGTCCTGCCCCTTCAAGACAGGCACACGTGTAAGGTCGGCGTTTTTCTCCATGGCGACCAGGTCGCTTTCCATACCCTGCAAACGCAGAATCACAGACTGTCTCAGCCACCAGGTCATGGCGATAACGATGAGCAGGAAGGACACCGAGCCGACAACCAGAAAGTTTTGCTGGCCGGCCAGAAACGACAGAAGTTCATCCGCACCGGCGGAGACAGACTCACGACTCTCGAGCTGGCGCTCGGTGATCGCACCGAGCATCGGCTCCATCGCCGGAAACAAATCAAAATCGACTACCTGGCCGACACGGTAATAGCTCTTCTCACCAATGCCTTCTTTCATCCGGGCGATAAGCGCCAGAACCCGCTCGAAGTCCTCACGGTGTGCTTCCGCCCAACCGCTCAAACCCTCGTCCGCTTCCAGATTCTCCCAATGGGCCGGCAAAGCGGTTTCCAGACGACTGAATTCGGCCTCTATCTCATCCCAGAGCAGAAGCTGGGCCTTGATCTTGTAGGCGAGGTCCTGCAGGTGGCGATGATCCTGTTCCAGATCCGCCAGCAGCCAGGCTTCGTTGAGGTTGGTCTGTATCAGGGTTTTGGAGGCGTCTTCGGCTTTCAGGATAATGCTCCAGGAAAGCGCGGCAAGCCCGGCGAGGGCGAAGACCGAGAGAAAGGCGAAAAACAGGATCCGGGTTCTTACTGTGCCGAACATGACAACTCCAACAGCGGGCTATGCCGCGGATGGTATGCCGATTTTGTGACACTTTTATTTCACTTGATGCGTCAGCTTTTTATCTCAGCTGACTGAGAATCGTGTTAACTACTTCAAATAAATCCCCTTATTCACTATGATCGCGGCTTTCAGACCGTTTGGATGCTAATGAACCAGTCCGTCTTTCGACTCACCCTACCCATTCTGTTCGGCTACTTACCGCTCGGCATGGCCTTTGGGGTGCTGTTTGCCACGCAGCTCGACTATGCCTGGTGGGCAGCGCCTCTGATGGGCCTGGTGATTTACGCCGGCGCCGGCCAGATTCTGGCTGTGAGTCTTCTGGCGGTTAACGCCGGCCTGTTGGAAGTCTTCATCGCGATGTTTGTTCTGAATGCCCGCCATCTGTTCTACGGGCTTTCATTGCTTGGCCAGTTCAAGGGCGCGGGCTGGCGCAAGCTGTACCTGATTTTCGGCTTAACCGATGAAACCTATTCCCTGCTCACCAGTCGCCCAAGGGGGACTGACCGGGCCCATGAACAGGAAGTGGATTTCCGGATTACCGGATTCAACCAGTGCTATTGGGTGGCAGGCTGCGCAATCGGTGCACTGCTTGGCGACAACGTCGCTTTTGACAGCACGGGCATTGAGTTCGCGCTGGTGGCTCTGTTTATTGTTCTGACTCTGGAGCAGTTCAAAGCCCTCGGCGACGGTTTCCCTATCTGGCTTGGAGCTGCTGCGGCGGGTGTTGCCATGCTGTTATTGCCGCCGGCGCAGCAGTTGATTGGGGCCATAGCGCTGGTTACAGCCGTACTCTTGCTGGAATACCGGAAGAGTCGCGGGCAGACGCCGCGCGAGGAGAGCAGCCATGGGTGAGTCCGGCTATCTGGCAGCCTTTATAGCGGTGGCCGCAGCCGCAACCTTTGCCACGCGGGTGATTCCCTTTCTGTTTTTCGAGCGGCATACGGAACACCCGCTGGTTCGCCATCTGGGGCGCTACCTTCCGGCGGCGGTTATGGCTTTGCTTGCAACAGTGTTCCTGCAGCGTTCGGCGGACTGGTCCGGTGCATGGATGGGCTTGGATGCCCTGCTACCCGGTGCCCTGGTAGTCATCATTCATCTGTGGCGCCGCAATGCCCTGTTATCCATTGCAGCGGGCACCATCAGCTACATGGCCATCCAGCAAGCGGGACTCTGACCCGGCCCTGCTTACACCCTGTTTTCGAGGTTGGCGACCAACCGGGAGTCCTGCAGAGCAGCGGTCCGATGTTTGACCACGCCCTTGTATTCCGGGCTTTCGATCATGGCCATGAAGGCGTCGATTGACGGGTAGCGGACCAGCAGCACCTGATCCCAGGATTCATCCGGGGGCGCAATCAGCGAACCGACACTGCGGCCGGACCAGATGACTTCCGCGCCTACCGATCTTACGCAGGCAGCGGCCTCTTCCATATAAAGCGAGTAGGCTTCGCGCCCGGTCCGCTCCGGCGCCTCTTCCTTGTAATTGGCCCGATCGCGAAAGCGAAGCAGATTCAGCATGACCACAGGCTGGTCCTTCGGTGTATCCGCCAGCACTTTCTGGAGCTGTTCAGGGGTGGGATTAACGGCGTCCATCCTTATCCTCTTCTTCTGGTGTTTCCGGAGCCTACTATAGCCCAGCCCCAAGGCGTCCACGCAAGCGATTTCATTACCTTTCATTCAGTTTGCTCTTTTTGCCTTCTGTGTTCGTAGGGCTACAGTGAAGGAGACGCAAAACTCATAAACGAGAGGACGATATGGCTACCCTCACCATCAACGGCGAGCGCTATGAGCTCGACGTTCCCGACAATATGCCCCTGCTCTGGGTTATTCGCGATGTTGTCGGGCTTAAAGGAACCAAGTTCGGATGCGGCATGTCGCAGTGCGGCGCCTGCACGGTGCATATGAACGGAACCGCAATCCGCTCCTGCGTAACACCGGTCTCTGCCGCCAGCGGCGAAATCACCACCATTGAAGCCATGGCCGACGACCCGGTGGGCAGCAAGGTACAGCAAGCCTGGCTCGACCTGGGTGTGGCCCAGTGCGGTTACTGCCAGGGTGGCCAGATCATGAACGCCACCGCCCTTCTGAAAAGAACGCCGACCCCCGAAACCGGGGAAATTGTTGATGCCATGGCAGGGAATCTCTGTCGTTGTGGCACCTACAACCGGATCCTTGCAGCGATCGAGCGAGCTTCGGCCAAGGAGGGTGAAGCATGAGCGCCGATGACAAATTACTGATCGCGAACGTCAGCCGTCGCCGATTCCTGATGGGACTGGCCGGCGGCTCTGCCCTGGTACTCGCGGCCCGTTGGGATGTAGCCCTGGGCGGCAACGAGAAGGCTCAATTTGGCGCCGGAGCCATGCCCGGCGGCTGGGTCGACGACCCCAACGTATTTATTCATATCGATGCCGATGGCCTCGTTACCATCGTGAACAACCGGTCTGAAATGGGTCAGGGTATCCGTACCAGCCTGGTGATGGTCGGTGCCGACGAGCTTGGTGCTGACTGGGACCAGGTGAGAGTGGAACAGGCCGAGGGAGATCACAGTAAATTTGGTAACCAGAATACTGACGGTTCCCGCAGTATGCGCCATTGGTACCAGCCGATGCGCCGCGCCGCAGCAGCCGCCAGGCAGATGCTGGAGCAAGCCGCCGCCAATGAATGGGGCGTTTCGACCAGTGAAGTTCAGGCCGGTGTACACAAAGTAGTTCACAGACCCTCCGGCAAAGAGCTCGGCTTTGGCGAACTCGCGGCAAAAGCAAGGGAACTCGAGGTTCCGGGGCGCAATGCACTGGTACTCAAGCGCGATGAAGAGCTCCGATTCGTCGGCAAGGAAACCGGTCTGATCAACGGCGAGCTGAAATCGGCTTACCCGAAAGCGATCGACGGCGAAGATATCGTGACCGGTAAAGCGGTGTATGGCGCAGATGTGCCGTTTGAGAACCTGCTCTATGCCGTGATTGCACGCCCACCCGTTTATGGCGCAACCGTCGCCAGCTTCGATGATACCGAAGCCCTTAAGGTGCCCGGCGTCGAGAAGGTAATGAAGGTTGAGGGTACTGGCGAGCCCGCTGGCTTCAGTCCACTCGGTGGGATTGCCGTGGTGGCCTCCAATACCTGGGCCGCCATGGAAGGACGCAAAGCACTGAAGATCGACTGGGATCTGGAGGCTGCGGGAGACAACGCCAGTTATACTTCGTCCGCCTATCGCGTATCTCTGGAATAGGCTTCGCAGCAGCCCGGCTCGGTGGTCAGCCAGCATGGCGATCTGGATAAAGCTCTGGTAAATTCCACCATGCGCGTCTCCGATACCTACTTCATGCCCCATATG
>JAWWAT010000320.1:0-4481 GCA_033721635.1 Marinobacter sp.
CGAAGTGATTGCCAAGGCGCCGTGCACCACCGATGCGGAAATGCGCAAGGCCATCGAAAGCGCTGGCGAAATGTTCAAGACCTGGAAGGAAGTGCCTGTTTCAGAGCGCGCCCGGGTTATGCTCCGTTATCAGGCTCTGCTGAAAGAGCATCACGACGAGATCGCCGAAATCCTGGCCCAGGAAACCGGCAAGACCTTTGACGACGCCAAGGGTGATGTCTGGCGTGGTATTGAAGTGGTCGAGCATGCCGCCAACGTCGCCTCCATGATGATGGGCGAAACCGTTGAAAACGTGGCTCGCGAAGTGGATACCCATTCCTGGATCCAGCCGCTCGGTGTGTGCGCGGGTATCACCCCGTTCAATTTCCCGGCCATGATTCCGCTGTGGATGTTCCCGATGGCCATTGCCTGCGGTAACACCTTTATCCTGAAGCCGTCCGAGCAGGATCCGCTGACGCCTATGCGCCTTGCCGAGCTGTTTGAAGAAGCCGGTGCGCCCAAAGGGGTTCTGCAGGTGGTTCACGGTGGCAAGGAGCAGGTTGATGTACTACTGACCGATCCCGCCATCAAAGCTGTCTCTTTCGTAGGTTCTGTACCGGTAGGCCGTTACATATACGAAACAGGTACTCGCAACATGAAGCGTGTACAGAGCTTCGCCGGCGCCAAGAACCATATGGTGATTCTGCCGGATGCGGATAAACAACAGGTGATCAATGCCCTGGTGGGTGCCTCCGTGGGTGCCGCCGGCCAGCGCTGCATGGCAATTTCGGTCGCGGTCTTTGTGGGCGAAGCCCAGCAGTGGATTCCCGAGCTCAAAGAAGCCATGGCGAAAGTACGCCCCGGCGCGTGGAACGATTCCGGTGCCAGCTACGGCCCGATCATCTCCGCCAAGGCGAAAGACCGCATTGAATCGCTGATTGCAACCGGCGAAGCCCAGGGTGCCAAGCTCCTGCTGGACGGCCGTGGTTGCACAGTAGAGGGT
This sequence comes from Marinobacter sp., assembly GCA_033721635.1. Taxonomy (GTDB): domain Bacteria; phylum Pseudomonadota; class Gammaproteobacteria; order Pseudomonadales; family Oleiphilaceae; genus Marinobacter. The sequence continues at coordinate 983 of JAWWAT010000320.1, forward strand.
TTGCCGGACGGCAACTGGGTCGGCCCGACGCTGTTCTCTGGTGTCACCACCGAAATGGACATCTACAACGAGGAAATCTTCGGCCCCGTGCTGTCCTGCGTGGAAACCGACACCCTCGGTGATGCCATCGAACTGGTCAACAAGAGCCCATACGGCAACGGCGTTTCCATTTTCACCAGCTCTGGCGGTGCCGCACGTCGCTTCCAGCATGAAATCGATGTGGGCCAGGTGGGCGTGAACATCCCCATTCCGGTGCCTCTGCCGTTCTTCTCGTTCACCGGCTGGAAGGGTTCCTTCTACGGTGATCAGCACGCCTACGGCAAGCAGGCGGTTCGCTTCTACACTGAGACCAAGACGGTTACCTCCCGCTGGTTCTCCAGTGAAGCAACCAGCACCGAAGCCAACTTCTCTATCCAGTTGCGTTAATTGCGTTGAAGGTGGGGTATTTGGGCCGGAACTCGTTTCCGGCCCCTTGTTTTCCCCGCCCAATGCCAAGCCCTCTCTATCTGGAGCGTAACGATGGACTTTAACCTCACCGAAGATCAGCTGGCGTTTCGCGAGGCCGCGCGGGCGTTTGCGGAAAAATCCATGGCGCCCCACGCGGCAAAGTGGGACGAAGAACATATCTTCCCGGTCGATGTGATGAAGGAAGCCGGCGAGATGGGCTTCATGGGGATGTATACCCCTGAAGCACTCGGCGGCATGGGCCTGTCCCGGCTGGACACCTCGGTCATCGTGGAGGAACTTGCCGCTGCGTGTCCTTCAACCGCTGCGTTTATTACCATCCACAACATGGCCACCTGGATGGTCGCCAGCTTTGCTTCGGACGATCTCAAACAAGAAATCGTGCCCAAACTGGCCAGCGGCGAGTGGCTCGCTTCCTACTGCCTCACTGAGCCCGGTGCAGGCTCAGACGCGGCCAACCTTCGTACCAAGGCGGTGCGCGATGGCGACAGCTATGTAATCACCGGCAGCAAAGTATTTATTTCCGGCGCGGGTGCCACTGATATTCTGGTATTGATGGCGCGGACCGGAGCGCCGGATTCCGGTTATAAAGGCATTTCCACCTTTGTGATTCCCGCAGATGCCGATGGCATTTCCTACGGCAAGAACGAAGAAAAAATGGGCTGGCACAGCCAACCGACCCGGATGATCAGCCTCGAGAATGTCCGCATTCCGGCCAGCAACCGGGTCGGTGACGAAGGTGATGGGTTTGCCATCGCCATGAAAGGCCTTGATGGTGGACGTCTGAACATCGCCACCTGTTCCCTCGGTGGTGCCCAGGCGGCTCTTCTCCGTGCCCGGAACTATATGCATGAGCGTGAACAGTTCGGCAAACCACTGGCCGCGTTCCAGGCCCTGCAGTTCAAACTCGCCGATATGGCCACCAACCTGGTTGCCGCGCGGCAGATGGTTCGTCTGGGCGCATTCAAGCTTGATAACGCCGATCAGGAAGCGACGCTGCACTGTGCCATGGCCAAACGGTTCGCCACCGATGTCTGTTTCGAGGTGGTCAACGAGGCGCTGCAGCTTCACGGCGGTTATGGCTACATCCGGGAGTACCCGATTGAGCGCTATCTGCGTGACCTGCGTGTGCACCAGATCCTGGAAGGCACCAACGAAATCATGCGTATGATTGTTGCCCGTCGCCTGCTCGATGATGGCGTGGCCGAGGCAATTCAATAAGCATAAAAATGGGGTCCGGTGACATTGTCATCCGACCCCATTTTCAGAATGAGGAACAAGAAATGAGTGACCTGATTCAGCTCGAAAAACGCGGACACATCGCGATCCTGACCATCAACAACCCGCCGGCCAACACCTGGACGAAGGATTCCCTGATTGCCTTGACCAACATCATCAAGGAACTGAACGACGACCGGGACATCTTTGCTTTGGTTATGACCGGGCAGGGCGAGAAGTTCTATTCCGCCGGCGCCGATCTGAAAACCTTCGCCGACGGCGACAAGGCCCGGGCCAATGAGATGGCCCAATTGTTTGGCGAGGCCTTTTCCACGCTTGGTCGTTTCCGGGGTGTATCCATCGCCGCCGTGAATGGCTATGCCATGGGTGGTGGCCTCGAATGCGCTATGGCCTGCGACATCCGTATTGCTGAAGAGCATGCTCAGATGGCGCTGCCCGAAGCGGGCGTGGGCCTTCTGCCCTGCGCCGGTGGCACCCAGAACCTGCCCTGGCTGGTAGGTGAGGGCTGGGCCAAGCGGATGATTCTGTGCGGTGAGCGGGTAAAAGCTGATACGGCACTGAGAATCGGCCTTGTTGAGGAAGTGGTCCCGACTGGACAGAGCCTTGATAAAGCCCTCGAGCTGGCGGAAATGGCATGCAAGCAGAGCCCGTCTTCCACTGCCCGCTGCAAGACCCTGGTGATGAGCGCCCGTGATGGCCGCAGCCATGACGATGGCTGGCGCATGGAGCGGGAGTTGTTTGTTGAGCTGTTCTCCACCGAAGACCAGAAAGAGGGCGTAAACGCCTTTCTCGACAAGCGCAAACCGGAATGGAAAAACCGCTGAAGCCGGCTATCAAGACTGGCTCAAGGACTTGTTATGAGTGATCAACCCATTATCTTTGAAGAATGGAAGACGGGCGATGGCGCGCTGATCGCCGTGGCCCGGTTGAATACGCCCAAAGCTCTGAATTCGCTGTCTCTGGAAATGATCCGGCTGCTGACGCCGCAACTGAAGCGCTGGGCGGAAGACCCCGCAATTCAGGCCGTCTGGCTGGAATCCGAGGGTGACAAGGCGTTCTGCGCCGGCGGCGACATCGTCGCGCTGTATCGCAGCATGACCGAGCCTCAGGGCGCCAGTGAGGGTGAGGCGTTCTTCACTGAGGAATATGAACTGGATTACCTGATCCATACCTTCCCGAAACCCCTCGTTTGCTGGGGTCACGGCATCGTAATGGGCGGCGGTATGGGCATTATGCAGGGCGCTTCTCACCGGGTGGTGACTGAAGCCTCCAAACTTGCCATGCCCGAGATCACCATCGGCCTCTACCCCGATGTTGCGGCGGGCTGGTTCCTGAACCGCACCCCCGGGCGCACCGGCTTGTTCTTGGGTCTGACCGGTGCTCGCCTGAACGGCGCTGATGCCATCTTTACTGGCCTTGCCGACCGCTTCATCCGGCATGATCTGAAGGCCGAGGTTGTTGCCGAGCTGTGCAAGCGAAACTGGCAGGGCGAAGATCCTCATGCAGTGGTCGGTAGTGTGCTTCGGCAATACGAGCGTGAGAGCGCCGACGCCATGCCGGAATCACCGGTTCGCACGCATTTCGATGAGATCAACCGGGTGACTGATGCTGACTCACTGGAAGCAACGGTTGATCAGTTGAAGGAGCTGTCCGGTGGCGACGGATGGGTGGCGAAAGCAACCCGCTCGCTGGCTGGTGCCTCGCCCACATCCCTGGCTCTGGTTTGGCGTCACCTTCACGGCTGCAAGCACAACAGCCTGAAAGAGGTGCTCGACAAGGAGCTTGTGCTCTCCAC
>JAWWAT010000321.1:0-4477 GCA_033721635.1 Marinobacter sp.
ACCCAGCGTGTAGAAGAACTCCGTTCGGTTATTGATGACCACAACTATCGGTACTACGTGCTGGACGACCCCCGGATTCCCGATGCGGAATACGACAGGCTGTTTCGGGAACTGCAGACCCTGGAAGCCGATTATCCGGAGCTGGCGTCTGAAAATTCACCCACCCGTCGGGTTGGCAGTGCCGCGGAAACCAGTTTCGAGGAGGTGGTTCACCGGCTGCCGATGCTGTCGTTGGACAATGCCTTCAGTGAAGACGAACTCCGGGACTTCGACCGTCGGGTGAAGGACCGCCTTGGTGTCAGTGAAGACGTGGAATACGTGTGTGAGCCCAAGCTCGACGGGCTGGCGGTCAGTCTGCACTACGAGAAGGGCGCCCTCACCACCGCCGCTACCCGGGGTGATGGCTATTCAGGCGAGGACATCACCGCCAATATCCGGACGATCCCGTCGGTGCCGCTGAAGCTTCGCGGAGACGATGTACCGGACCTTGTGGAGATCCGTGGTGAAGTCTACATGCCCAAGGACGGCTTCGAACAACTGAACCGCCGACTGGCAGAACGTGGCGAGAAAACCTTCGTCAATCCCCGTAACGCGGCGGCCGGAAGTCTCAGGCAGAAAAAGTCCACAGTAACAGCCAGGCGCCCCCTGGAAATGTGCGCCTACAGTGTTGCCGTCACTGACGAAAGCCTGTTGCCCGATACCCAGTGGGACGGCCTCCAGCGCGTAAAAAGCTGGGGCTTCCGGATCAATCCGGAGATGCGCAAAGCGAAAGGGGTGGAGGAATGCCTTGAAGCCTACAGCGAGTTGATGGCCAAGCGGGACTCCCTGCCATACGAGATTGATGGCATCGTATTCAAGGTCAACCGTCTTGACCAGCAGAGTGCCCTGGGTTTTGTCTCCAGGGCGCCGCGCTGGGCGATTGCCCACAAGTTTCCGGCCCAGGAAGAGCTCACCGTTATAGAGGACGTGGAGTTCCAGGTTGGTCGAACGGGTGCAGTAACCCCGGTGGCCCGCCTCAAACCTGTGTTTGTCGGTGGTGTTACGGTCAGTAATGCCACTCTTCATAACATGGACGAAATCCGCCGCCTTGATGTCCATATTGGCGATACCGTGTTCATCCGTCGCGCCGGTGATGTGATACCGCAAGTGGTGAAGGTGGTTCCTGAAAAGCGCCCTGCCGGTGCCAGGAACGTGGAGTTGCCCGCCCATTGCCCGGTCTGCGATTCGGATGTGGTCCAGATTGAAGGGGAAGCGGTTGCCCGTTGTTCTGGCGGGCTGTTCTGTCCCGCGCAGCGAAAGGAAGCCATCCGTCACTATGCCTCCCGGAAGGCCCTGGACATTGAGGGGCTGGGTGACAAATGGATCGACATCATGGTTGATCAGGGCATGGTAAAGACCGTTGCTGACCTCTATCACCTGACCACCGACGATCTCGTCAAACTGGAGCGTATGGGGGAAAAATCGGCCGCCAACCTGGTAGCCGCCATTGATGGGGCCAGAAAACCCGTCTTGTGGCGTTTTCTTTACGCGCTTGGAATTCGCGAAGTAGGGGAGGCTACCGCCAAGGCCCTGGCTTCGCACTTTGGGACTCTGGAGGCCATTGCCGCCGCCGATGAGGAAAGCCTGCAGTCAGTGCCGGATGTCGGGCCGATTGTTGCTGGTCATATCCGTAGTTTCTTCGAGCAGACCCATAACCGGGAAACCCTGGACGCCCTGCGGGACGCCGGGGTGGAATGGCAGGAAGAATCGACCAAACAGGGTGACAAGCCTTTGAAAGGCCAGACCTGGGTGCTGACTGGCACACTCTCCGGCATGACTCGTGACGAAGCCAAGGAAAAGCTGGAGACCCTGGGGGCAAAGGTGGCCGGAAGCGTCTCCAAAAAGACTGCCTGCGTGGTTGCCGGCGAGGCCGCCGGTTCCAAGCTTGCCAAGGCCGAACAGCTGGAGGTTCCTGTTCTGGATGAGGCAGGCCTTGTTGCTTTGCTTCAGGAACATGGCCTGGAGGCAGGCTAACCGAATCTGAGAACTCGCGCAGATCCCCTGCGTAACAAATTGGCTACCATGGCGTTGTTCTGTAACGGTGTGTAAATCGCCCGGTGTTTCTGCTTCATCCGGGCGCTCGCTGCCATAACAACAACGATTGAAACGGATTTTTTCATGGGCGCCGATTCTTATTCCCGCATTCATCCTGTTCGACGTACAGCCGTTCTCTGCGCGCTGTTGTTCGCTTTGGCCGGCTGCAAAACTGAGAAGGCTCCGGATCAGCCCACTATTCTGGGTGTACCACCGGCTTCCGCCTATCTTGGGGTGGAGTATGCCTATAACTTCGGTGCCTATGGCGGCGAGGACATTCTCGATTACTCCCTTACCAATGCTCCCTCCTGGCTCGCTCTTGAGGACACCAGCAACAAGGCTCGCCAGGGCATTATTATGCGAGGAGTCCCGGGGCTCACTGGCGGTAGCCGCGGTGAAGCTGATCTTGGCAAGACACGGGATATCAATCTCGTCACTACCGATGGTCGAATGGCAGGCGTTCAGCCATTCGAGATCGACGTTAAATACAACCTGCTATCCCTGGATGCGGAAGCTTTCACGGAAGGAGAAAGTCCCGGGATCGAATCAAACAACCGGGAGCAGTGCGTTTTCCCAGATCTTGAAACGGGCGGTGAGCACAGTTTCACCATTAACAATTACGCTGAAGATGGCTCTGTTTCAGGTACCGAGGAGCTCACGCTTCCGACTCGCCGCGTATTCGCAAAGGTGATTCTTGAACAGCCCTCGGTTACCCGCGTTGCGGTTGCGTTCGAACTTCGCTCTGATTACGACGCCAGCAATTGTGATCAGGGGTTCAGCCCGCCGCACCAACGCTGTGATCAAAGCGTTTCCAACTCGGGCGATGCGATTCCCGGCAAAGACATCGTAGGGCTGGGTAGCCAAAGCCCTTTTCCTACGGACAAGAGCGGTGAGAATGAACTCGATTATGTTTCTTATGAACAGGACGCCGACGGCTTCTTCACCCGGGGAGTGATCACGCTTGAGCCAGGCATAACCGAGTGCTATCTGCCTCTTGAGGTTGTCGAGGACACCTTTCCAGAGCCGACCGAATCACTTGAAATTGTTCTGACTGAAGTGCGCTCCGGGCTGGCGGGGTTGGGCAGCTCCAATGAAAGTGTCGATATCAATCTCTCAATTGAAGACAACGAGCCGGTGTTATCGTTAGAGACGGTGAATGGTGGGTCAAAGGACACGCTCAATATTGGTGGGGTGCGCGAGTATGTGGCGAAACTCACCGGAGAGCGCGACCGGCCAGTTTTTGCCAGGCTTACCCATACCGAAAATGCCACGGCACGCCTTGATTCCGAATTCATTATTGAAAGATCTGAGGACGGTGTCTGGGTCGATAACGAGGAACTGGTTTTCCCTGAGGGAGTCGACGAGGTGCCGTTCCGTGTTCGAGTTTTCGATGACGGAACCTATTCGAATCCGGATTTTGCTGATCGTTTTATCTCACTGGGGATCAACCAGAACTTCCACGCTGGCCGTGAGAATTACGTCCGGGCTGAATCTGAAAACCTGATCCGGATCAGTTTGAATGAGCTGACAACCCCGCTTGCGCTGAACGTAGCGAACCGATTCGTACCGAGCGACCTCGCAATGGGTCATAACGGTCGATTGTTTGTAGCGGGTTACGACACTCAGAATAGCGACCGGGTTCTGGTTCGAATCTTTGACCAAAAGGGTGCTTTGCTGCAAGAAGTCCAGGTGTCCGATGCCAGTGACAATCTGGTCTCACCTGACCCGGTAATCACCACGGTACAGCGAAAGGTCACCGAGGGCGACAGTAAAGTGGACCGGTTTGAGTTTGTAATAGCCTACAGTACTGATCAGCCAGTTTCCGGTACTGCAGAGCTGGGAGGTCTGGATGTGGTGACATCCTTATACTGGTTTGATTCAGCCACCAACGGGGGCGAGTACATTCCAACCTGGACAATCCGGACCGGAACGGATGCCAACGATCAGGTGCGCTGGGCCGGAATTAACCAGGACACCGGCTATGTTGTCGTAGCGGGCGAAACCGCGGGTGTGTTCGACCAGCAGCGAGCCTCGGGCGGCACGGATGCGTTTCTGCAGAGAATCGATACAGAGCTGGACGGCAACACACAGCAGCCCGCTGTGGCGTGGACCCGCCAGGCCGGCTCTGGTGCCGACGACAGTGTGGCAGGTGGCAGCTCCCGGTCCACAACGCCGGCGCTGTTCGGTTCAGCGGCGGGTTCTGTGGAAGGTGCTGAAGTTATTGGTGGAGTTGACGCCTTCTTCTTCAACGCGTCCGGCGCAACCAGCCAACTGAGTGTCAACCAGGTCGGCACTACTGCTGACGAGCCGATCGCCGGCGGGTTGTTTCAGGGCAGCACGCTCTGGCTGATCGGCGCCAGTGACGGCTTATACTCCGTGCTGGAGCAAAGCGACGAGGATCCTG
>JAWWAT010000322.1:0-4464 GCA_033721635.1 Marinobacter sp.
CCCTCAACGCGGATGATGCCAGGCTTTTTGTCGGACTGGGTTTGCGGCTCGGTCTGCATTTCTGAAGTTTGTGTTTGGTCTGTCATAGGATTGCCCATCAGGTCTTATGACCGGTGTCGAGTTTTCGTTCAAGGTTCTGACTGTATCTGGAGATGCCAAAGCAGAAGACCCAGAAACAGAACGCCACAAATACATAGCCCTCGATGGCAACATTTTGCCAGGCCGGGTCGGTCACCGTGGACTGGACTGTACCGAGAATATCGAACAGGCCGATGATCAGCACCAGCGTGGTGTCCTTGAACAGGGAAATAAAGGTGTTCACGATACCTGGAATAACCATCTTCAGCGCCTGAGGCAGGATTACCAGACCCATCTTGCGCCAGTACCCCAGCCCCAAGGCATCGGCAGCCTCATACTGCCCCCGTGGAATCGCCTGGAGGCCACCGCGAATCACTTCCGCCATATAAGCGGACTGCCAAAGCGTTATACCGATCAGTGCACGCGCCAGTTTCTCGAAGTTCACACCCTCCGGGAGGAACAGCGGCAGCATCACCGAGGCCATGAACAGAACCGTAATCAACGGAACCGCCCGCCAGACCTCAATGAAAACCACACAGATCCCACGGATGATCGGCATCTCGGAGCGACGACCCAACGCCAGCAATATGCCGATGGGCAGGGACGCGATAATACCGATGTAAGCCAGGATGAGGGTCAGCATCAGACCGCCCCATTTTGAGCTCTGCACCTCTTCCAGGCCGAATGAGCCGCCGGGAATCAGGAAGTAGCCGACAATGGGTAGGCCAAAAATGCCGAACAGCCCGAGCCACTTACGGCCAGGGAAGCGTTCAATGAACTGGGGCACGAAGGAAACAGCCAACAGCAGGAACATCACGTCGACCCGCCATTGCAGTTCATCCGGGTAAAACCCGTAGATAAAGAAATTCAGACGCTGGCTGATAAACAGCCAGCAGGCACCGGCCCCCGTACAGGCGCTGGGATCGCTGCCAACAAAGTTGGCATCGAGGAAGAACCAGTTGAACAGGGGCCCAACACTGGTCACCAACAGATAGGCCACACCCAGCGTCAATACTGTGTTGAACCAGCCGGAGAACAGGTTCTCCCGCATCCACTTGACCGGCCGGAGCGCCTTCTTGGGTGCTTTCATGGTTGACTCGGTCATCATCGCTCCTTAATGGCCACAGCCCGGTTGTAGATATTCATGAACAGAGAGATAAGCAGACTGATGGTCAGATACACCGCCATGGTAATGGCGACAACCTCGACGGCCTGCCCCGTCTGATTCAGCGTGGTGCCCATAAAGACCGCCACGAGATCCGGATAACCGATGGCGGTTGCCAGCGACGAGTTCTTCACCAGATTCAAATACTGGCTGGTGAGAGGTGGAATTATGACCCGCATGGCCTGCGGTATAACCACCAACCTGAGGGTAAGGCCATTCGGCAGCCCCAAAGCCTTCGAAGCCTCGGTTTGTCCCTTGCTTACCGAAAGAATACCGGAGCGGACAATTTCAGCGATAAAGCTGGCGGTATACAGCGACAGTGCAATCCACAGGGCTGCCAACTCCGGAATGATGGTAATCCCGCCACCAAAGTTGAAGCCCCTGAGGGCTGGCAGATCCCACTCTAGGGGCCGACCGGCCACGAGATAGGACACCACGGGTACGAGCACCAGGATGGCTACGCCAACCTTGAAGGTCGGGAAAATCTGCCCGGTCGCCAACTGGCGCTTTTTGGCCCAGAACCGGATCCCAACAACTGCGGCAATGGCAAGCAGAATGCCGCCCCAGACTATCCCGAACCCGTCCTGGGTCACTGGGTCTGGCAGATACAGGCCCCGATTGTTCAGGAACAGCGCGCCGCCGACATCAACACTCTGGCGCGGTGAAGGAAGGTTGCTGAGTACGGCAAAGTACCAGAAAAAAATCTGCAGAAGCAGCGGTATGTTGCGAATCACCTCGATGTAGACCAGCGCCATCTTGGCCACCAGCCAGTTACTGGAGAGTCGCGCAACACCGATAATGAAACCGAGGATGGTGGCGGCAACGACACCCATCGCGGAAACAAGCAATGTATTGGTTAGACCAACCCAGAAGGTTCGGCCATAAGACATGGTTGCATCATAGGGCACCAGATTCATGATGATGCCAAAACCGGCGGTCTCATCAAGAAATCCGAAACCGGTGCTGATGCCACGGCTTTCCATGTTGGAAAGTGTGTTATCGACGAGAACCCAACCGCCCCAGAACACAAGGGCAATGGCTATCGCCTGGAAGAAGAGTGAGCGGACCCGGGGGTCATACCAGGGCTTGGGCCCTGCAGGTCGGGTATCGATTGTTTGTTTTTTCATGGATTTTCCTGAAGAGCTTCCCTGTGGTTTACAGCATCAGAGATAACAGCGAAGCCTCCTTTTCAGGAGACTTCGCCGCGGGCTTTCAGGTCTTAACGGACCGGCGGGGCATACATGATACCGCCTTCAGTCCAAAGCGCGTTGATACCGCGATCCAGGCCGAGCGGGGTATCCGGACCAACGTTACGGTCATACATCTCGCCGTAGTTACCGACGTGCTTGATGATCTCGTATCCGAAATCGTGCTGCAGGCCCAGTTTGGCTCCCATATCACCGTCTTCACCGAGCAGACGCTGGATGTTGGGGTTGTCGGATTTCAGCATTTCGTCAACGTTTTCACTGGTCACACCAAGTTCTTCAGCGTTGATCTGAACCGACAACACCCACTTCACGATGTTGAACCACTGATCGTCGCCCTGACGGACAACAGGGCCCAGAGGCTCCTTGGAGATAGTGTTCGGCAGAATCTTGGCCGAGCTCGGATCAGACAGTTTTGAGCGCAGTGCCGCCAGCTGTGACCGATCAGACGTCAGAACGTCGCAGCGACCTGCCGCAAAGCCCTGAACAGTCTGCTCAGAGGTATCGAATACGATAGGCTTGAATTCCATGCCCTTGGCTCGGAAGTAGTCTGAGAGGTTGAGCTCGGTGGTGGTGCCGGCCTGGATACAGATGGTCGCTCCATCCAGTTGGGTGGCATCGTCCACACCAATGCCTTTGTTAATCAGGAAGCCCTGACCGTCGTAGTAGTTCACGCCGGCAAAGTTCAGACCCAGAGAAGCATCCCGAGTCAGTGTCCAAGTGGTATTACGGGACAGCATGTCGATTTCGCCGGACTGCAGAGCAGTGAAGCGCTCCTTCGCAGTCAACGGGGTAAACTCGACCGCTTTGGCATCACCAAAAATCGCCGCCGCCACAGCACGACAGGTGTCCACATCGATACCCGTCCAGTTCCCGTCCTCATCAGGTTGAGAGAAACCTGGCAAACCGCTGGTTACACCACACTGCAGGTGGCCCTTCTCCTTGACGTTCTCCAGAGTCGTAGCAGCCATCGCGCCGCTGGCTGTGAACGTGCCTACTGCCAGAGCAATCCCCAGGGCAATCGATTTCGTCTTTCTCATTGTCTTTTCTCCGAACATCAGTTGGTTTTATCGCGACGAGTGTGATCAGCAATTTGCAAGCCACCCGACGTAACCCGTTGATTTATATTATTTTTATCAACCAACGGTGCGTTTCAGGCGAATCTGGAACGAAGTAATTCGATTTCATGCACCAGTTCGGCGCTTTCGCTCCAGCCCCATGCGCCAAAAAAAGGCAGTCAGAGGGCCACGCCTATTAAAAGTAGAACAAGGTTCGGGAAATGAACTAGTTTTTATGCAAAATTATTCGGAAATTTTAAACACAGGGGGTTCTCTGTAGGTCTCGAGCCGCTTCAGCCACCCCGGCAACCAGCGTTCTCGTTCGATTGGATCCTTTGCATTGTTAGCCCTGCGTGTAAGAACAGCGCCGCCGGCCTCCCGAAATTGCACAAGAGCATTCCTGTCAGGTGAGCCAGACATTTCCAACAGCACTTGCAGCAGCCCCCAACCTTGATCGTTGTAGCGTTCCGTGGGGGAAAGCCCCTCACCCTTGAAATTCACATAGTCGATGATGGCGTAGACACCGCCGGGTGTCTGACTGAGCGCTTCAATGCTGTCAGCCACTTCTGACTTTCGATCATCCGGAGCAGCCTCAACAATGTTCGCCAGCGACTGCCTGGCCCGGCGGAATATGAATTCCGCCTGAATCCCCTGAGTGCCCGCCATAAACTCGCGCAGTTCAGCGAGCCGGGGCGAGTCGTCGACAGCCAGGAGCTCCGACTTTTCATTCCAGGGCGCATCGAAGGGCTCCAGCGCTCTCAACCACTCGGGAATGTTGACCTGACGTTGCTCCATGTATTCCATCAGCGCGGGAAAGCTCTCGACAAACCGACCCTCAACGCCCTTCGGATACCAGATGAAGTGGCCGATACCGAGTGAGGGAAACGCCTCGCCGTCGTTCCAGTGGACCAGGCACTGGAAACGCCCGGCGCATTCGTTCTGGAAAATCTGCTGGCCC
>JAWWAT010000323.1:0-4443 GCA_033721635.1 Marinobacter sp.
GGGCACAACGTCAAAATGCTGGTGCCCGAGGCTATTCGTGGCGAACACGACAGCTTTGTAGACCGGAATCGTCAGACCGGTGAAAACCGCATCGTCGGCAGCTACCGGGAACTTACCATTGAGCGCAAAGACGGCTCGAAAATCTGGGGGCAAGCTGCGATCAGCAAGATCGAATTTGACGGCCTCATTACCTACACGGCTTTCATCAAAGACGTCACTGAAGAGGTGGAAAAGCGGGAAAAAATGGAGATGCTGTCGTTGGTGGCGGATCATGCCAACAGTGGCATCATCATCACCGGCGCGGACGGAAAGATAGAATACATCAACGCCGGTTTCGAAAAGCTGACCGGTTACAGTCTGGAAGAGTGCCGGGGACGAAAACCCGGGCCTATGCTGCAGGGCGATGGCACTGATCCGGAAACGGTAAGGCAGATCCGGGAGCATCTCGACCGGCAGGAGCCCTTCTATACCGAGATCCTGAACTACCACAAGGATGGCACCCCTTACTGGGTTTCACTTTCCATTGCCCCGGTGTTCGACGGCAATGGTCGTATCCAGCGTTTCATATCGGTGGAAGCGGATATTACGCGCAGCAAACAGCAGACCGTTGACTTTACCCGCCGGCTGCAAGCCATCGAACGATCCATGGCCACCATTGAGTTCAACCCCGACGGCAGTTTTCTGGGCGCTAACGGTCTGATCCATCAAATCTACGGTAACGAGGAAAAGGTCGCCCGGGCGGCCCACACTCTGTGGTCCGGGTTGAGCCGTGAGAGCATCGATGCTCTGAGGAAGACCGGAGAATTCAGTGGCAAATCCTCAGTGCAGTTGGAAGGCATGCCCTTATTGGCACTGGATTATCAGATTGTGGCATTGAAGCGGTTTGATGGTGAGGTCCGAAAATACGTTCTTTTTGGGATCGACATTACCGACCGCCATGTTGCCCTGCAGGAGACCCAAGAAGCCATGGATTCTGTGTTGCAGGTGAGCAACAAGATCAGCGGAATTGTCTCCACCATCAATGGTATCGCCGAGCAAACCAATCTCCTGGCCCTGAATGCTGCCATTGAGGCCGCACGAGCTGGCGATGCAGGAAGGGGCTTCTCGGTTGTTGCGGAAGAAGTGCGCTCACTGGCCCAGAAGTCGAGTGCTTCGGCGGGTGAAATTGATGGCCTGGTTGAAGAGACGAATCAGCGGGTATCGGCCCTTGCAACCTCACTGAACAGAATCGAAGGATAAGTGATTCCCGGCTTCTCTCAGCGTTAAACACGCCTGGAATTGCCCTACCTGTTCATTGCGGATAGCCTATCTCTCTGGCCGACCGGGAAGCCAAAGAGACACGCTTTGAACAGAGGAGCGGCATCATGAGCAATGTATTACCGTTTACAGAGCAAGGCTGTGATGTTGTTGAAGCACCCTGCGATGCTATCGAGATGACGCTGACACCGCGCGTCTCCGATCTGGGAGGTTTTTCGGTAAGGCGCCTGTTGCCTACGGCAAAGCGGAAAATGGTCGGACCCTGGATTTTCTTTGATGAAATGGGTCCGGCGGAATTCCCGGCCGGTGAGGGCATCAATGTATTGCCACATCCGCACATCGGGATTGCCACCGTAACCTACCTGTTCGAGGGCGAAATACTGCATCGGGATTCTGTGGGTAGTTACCAGCCAATCCGGCCTGGCGATATCAACCTCATGGTGGCCGGCAGAGGCATCGCCCATTCCGAGCGTGAACGGCCTGAGATCACAGCCAGCAATCACCGGTTGCATGGGCTCCAGCTTTGGCTGGCTTTGCCGGAATCCGAAGAGGACGTGGAGCCAGCATTCCACCACTATCCAGACGAGGCCATTCCGGCCGTTGAGATAGACGGTGTCCCTGTCCGTGTAATGATTGGCAGCGCCTACGGCGTGACCTCACCGGTGCGTCAATTCAGCGAAACCCTGTACCTCGAAGCCACCCTGAAAACCGGCCAGACCCTGGAATTACCCTTGGCGCCTGAGCGGGCCGTCTATGTTGCCAGTGGAGCTTTGCGAGCTCACGGCTCTGAACTACCGACCCATAGCATGACGATCTTCTCACAGGAGCCTGGCGTTGCCGTTACCGCTACGGAGAATACCCGCATTGCCGTCATTGGTGGAGAGCCTCTGGGCAAGCGTTTTATTGAGTGGAACTTTGTGTCTTCCCGCAAAGCCCGCATTGATAAAGCGAGAGAAGACTGGCGAGCAGGGCGTTTCGAAAAAGTTGTGGGCGACGAGGAAGCGTTTATCCAGTACTAGCCTGTTGTCTCGGTCTTCCACGCGTCCCGCGCCTTGTATCTGGGGTCAACCAGGCTCTGCTGGAGCCTTGGACTGACCATGAGCACGAAGCCGACTGTGAAAGGGTGAGAACCATCTTAAAAGACCGGCGAACATCGAGAACGCATTAACCTCAACGAAAAGTTTCATAAAAGACTGCAAGATTGGCCTTCAAGAGAACTCAGAGCGTTTTGGCACAAATAATTCGACAAATGTCAGGCGGTCGCCTAATTTTTAAACGATGCGCTCTAAGCAAGGAGCTTAAGACCATGAAACCCGTAATTCCTTTCACTCTTGCAGTCTCCCTTTTTGCAGTATCGGGCACTACCCTCGCAGGCAGCGACACCGGTTTGTATCTTGGCGCTTCGTTAGGCCAGGCTCAGCTTGATTTCGACGATGAGCTCCCGGACATCGGTGATGTCAATTTTGACGACGACGATACCGGCTACAAGATCTTTGGTGGCTACAACCTTGGCCTGATTCCCCTGGTGGATCTGGCGGTTGAAGGCGCCTATGTCGATTTTGGCAAGTTTCGCGGCAGCGTTGGCTCGCTCAGCAACGCGGATCTTGAAGTCGATGGCTGGACCGGCGCCGGGCTGGCGGGCTTCAAACTGGGCCCAGTTGGCCTGTTTGCTAAAGCCGGCTTCATCAGCTGGGACGGTGATTTCGATGGAGGTAGCGACGATGGTACCGACCCGCTTTACGGGTTGGGCGCCCGGTTCACCCTGTTCTCATTCCAGGTGCGAGCCGAATACGAGCGCTACGATCTCGATAACTTCGACATCGACTACTTTTCTGTAGGCGCCGCCTACACCTTCTGACTCCACAACACCGGGCAGTACTCCAGGTACTGGCGGTCCCGGCACTCTCCTGCCTCACCAAGGACGCGAACCACCCAGAAGTCCGCCGAGCAAGCCTCGACGAAGCCGACCTCCGAGCTGACTGCCCACTACATAGCCTGTAGTCTCGGTTTTCCACAGGCCCCGCGCCTTGTATCCGGGGGCTGCAGCCCTCAGCCTTGAAATGACTTACTTCTTCAGAACGAGGGGAACCAGAGCCCATGGAGCCCGTCACCAAGAAACCCTGCATTGATGTCTGTGAGTTCAACAAGAAAGCGATCTGCAAAGCCTGTGGCAGAACCCGACAGGAGAAAAAGGAATGGAAACAGCTGTCGCCGGAAGAGAAGCAGGCGATCTGGACACGTATCTTGGAGTCTCACGGCTCGGGTAAAGGGAAGAATTCCACAGCATTGCGGGAGTTGTACGAGAAGGCAAAAAAGAAGAAGAAAAAGAAGAGCTGATCGCCGCAGTGATGTTCCGGCTGCGGCGATCAGAAAAGTCAGTATGAAACCTTAGAAGCGATACTTGGCGTTTGCGTTCACGGTGCGCCGCTCGCCGTATCCGCAGTCTGCGCCTTCATAGCGACACCACGTGATGTACTCTTCATCGGCCAGGTTCTTGGCATCGACGGTGAAGTCCCAGTTTTGCCAAGTGTAGCCAATCATCGCGTCGTAGAGGGTAACGGATGGAACGACGGGCCCGCCGCCTGAGCCAACGTTGTCACCCACGTAGCGCACCCCGGCACCAAACCTCCAGTTGTTGGCGATATAGAGCTGGTTCCACCAGGAAGCCTGACGCTCGGCTACGAAGGGTAGCCGGTTGCCGGAGGCATCGTCCTTCGCATTCAGATCGGTGTAGGCCAGCTGGGTTTCAAAACGCTGCCAGCGCTTGTTCACCTGCAGCTCCCAGCCGTCGATCACCGCGCCAGTCTGCTCGACACCGCCGGGGGTGCTGCCGTCGCTGACCCGGTTCTCCTGGGTAATGTCGAAGTAGGCTGCAGTAATGCCGAGGGACTGGTCCGGGGATACATACTTCACGCCAGCTTCCTGCTGGTCGCCGGTGGTGGGTTTGAGTGTGCTGGCCGCTGCGGTGCCATCGGTACCGAGGTTCATGCTGAAGGCTTCCGCGTAGCTGATGTAGGGGGAGATCCCGTTTTCGAACCGGTACATCACACCCGCACGACCGGTGGTGGCCTCTTCGTCGCTGACCGTGTCTGAGCCGGAGACGGCCAGGCGGCGGTTCTCGGCCCAGTCGTGGCGGAGTCCAGCGGACACAACGACGGGTCCGATCTCGATGTGGTCGGCAATGTA
>JAWWAT010000324.1:0-4439 GCA_033721635.1 Marinobacter sp.
CAGAAACCCTCAGGAAAGTCACCGTCTGATCCTCTCTGCATTGGACAAATGGCAACCTCAGGCACCGCGGATGGTCCGGTGCCGAATGGCTGAAACCAGCTGGTTCATCAGTTCCCTGGCTTCGCCCTCATGCAGGCTGTGGCATTTGTCCTGCAGCACGCGGCGGTCGTGACTGGATGAGGCACTGGACACATCCTTGAGCAGATCCAGATACTGGCAGGCGGCAAGATGAGCCTTGATTTCGGCATCGATCAGTCGGGTAACCAGTTGGTCGACGGACTCAGTGCAGAAAGGGCGATTCCGGTTGAGCAGGCTGCGCGCCTCCAGCGCAGCGTTGCGGGCTTCCAGTCGGAGTTCGCCAGCCGCCTCGCTGGCTTCGACCGCCCTGAGGAACATGCCCAGGCGTTCATGGAGGTGCCACACCTGGGGCCAGATCTTGGCATAGGCCGCCACTTCCGTTTGATAGCGGGCCTCGTCCACTGACGACCCCGAAGCGCCGTTGCCGACCTCACCGGGACGATTGAACTGCGCCACTCGTATGTCGTCAACTTCCCGCCATAGGGTGTCAGAGCGCTCCCGTATTGCTGTTAGTTGGTCCTGGTATCGACGTCGAGCACCCGAGCCCAGGAAAAGGGCGATGAGCGCAAGGCCCAACGCTCCCACCGCAAGAAGTAGCGGCAGGCCGCCTGCCGAAATCGTGCTCCAAAGTGGGTCTGTCCCCATAATATCTGACCCCTGCGCAAATGCTGTCTGGGTCTATCAGTATAGAAGTTATTCCGATGTCTGCTGTCGAAAGGGCAGGGCGGATTCGGCATCGTTGAAGTAGGCAAGCACATGGTCCGCTTCTTCACGGGTGAAGTTGTCGATGGCCTCGCGGAAGCCCGGGTGCAGAACACCATGCCAGGAGTGGGTTATGACCGGTTCAAAGCCACGTACCAGCTTGTGTTCGCCCTGGGCGCCGGCGTCAATATGGCTCAGTCCCAGGTCCATGGCCAGCTCGATACCCTGGTAATAGCAGGTTTCGAAATGCAGGTGGTTGTATTCGTCCAGGCACCCCCAGTAGCGACCGTACAGCGTGGTTTTGCCTGCCAGGAACAGGGCGCCGGCAATCATTTCGCCCTCGCGAACGGCCATCACCAGGTGAACATGCTCGGGCAGCTGTTCCAGAAGCAGCTCAAAGAATCGCTTGTTCAGGTATGGCCGTTGGCCCCGCTTCAGGTAGGTCGCCTGGTAAAAGACGTAGAACGCGGAGAGTACATGCTCCGGAATCTCCCGGCCCTGAAAGCGCGCAAAGGATATGCCCTGGTCCGCAACCTGGCGACGCTCCTTTCGGATGGACTTGCGCTTGCGGGAAGTCAGTGCTGCCAGGAAATCCTCGAAATTCCTGTAATCGTGGTTGTGCCAGTGAAACTGGCATCCGATCCGGTGTAGCTCCCGATCGTGCTGGAGCAGTTTCTGGTCCTCGCTGTCCGGAAACAGCAGGTGCCAGGAGTGTGCTCCCAGTTCATCTGTCAGCGTATCCAGCAGGTCGTGAATCTGTTCCGGAGTCAGCTGCTTTCGCAGTGTCGGATCCAGTAGCAGCCTTGGGCCGGCGGACGGTGTAAAGGGAATGGCGATCAGCAGTTTTGGATAGTATGCCAGCCCATGCCGTCGATAGGCGTCGGCCCAGGCCCAGTCAAAAACGTACTCCCCCATGGAGTGGCTCTTCAGGAAAGCCGGGGCCAGGCCAACAATCCTGCCAGCCATTCGGAACACGAGGTGACTCGGTGACCATCCGGTCTCTGCCGATGTGCAGCCGGATCTCTCCAGGGCCCGGAAGAACTCGTAGCGAAGAAAAGGATTGGTATGCCCGGCCAGCCGTTCCCATTCCCGGGCAGGAATGTCATTGATGCTGGTGCAGGTTTCCAGTGTAAGGTTTGGTGGTCCGGGTTCTGACATGGTGGCGGAAGGCTCCTGTGTGTACCCGATACCATACGTCAGAAGACGGCTTTTGATCACCCCGGAATCCATTGTAAAGGTTCTGCAAAGTGGCTGAGCCTGAATCATCGGCTTGCGGGTGACGTGTTAGACTGCAGTCAGCAACGGTGGCCGGCACAAAAGGCGGAGAAACGAGATGCAGAACAGGGTGTTACTGGTCGAGGACGATGACGAACTGCGGGCATTGCTTGGCCGATACCTGGCCAACCAGGGATTCACCGTCCGGGAAGCCGCCAATGGCCGCGATGGCCTGGCCCTCGCCCTGGGACAGGACTGCGATATTGTCGTGCTCGACATCATGCTGCCGGACATCAGCGGCCTTGAGGTACTGCGGGAGTTGAGGGCAGAGACCCATCTGCCTGTGGTACTGCTGACTGCCCGTGGTGACGAAACGGATCGTATCGTCGGTTTCGAGGTCGGGGCCGATGACTATATTCCCAAACCCTGTAATCCACGGGAGCTGGTGGCTCGGCTGCAGGCGCTTTTGCGACGGATTGCATGGGACCAGAGAACTGAAGTCAATGCCGCCCGGACCTATGGCGACCTCCGTGTTGAGCCGGGCCATCGCCGTATCTACCAGAACGATATGGTCATGGAACTGACTGCCACCGAATACGAGGTTCTTCAGGTTCTGCTGGCCCATGCCGGCAGCGTGGTCCGCAAAACCGATCTCATGCAGTGGGCCCTGGGTCGGCGGCTGGAGGCCTACGATCGGACCCTCGATATGCACATCAGTAACCTTCGCAAGAAACTGGGCAACGACGACCCGCCCCGAATCGAAACTGTTCGGGGGCTGGGTTACAGCTATCGGGTGCCGGAATGAGTCAGCGGCCCAAGTTTCCTCTGTTCTGGCGGATCTTCCTCTCGATCTGGCTGGCCATGGCGGTCACTGTGGTGGCCAGCAACCTCGCGACCAGAATGCTTCTGGATCGGGAACGGGAGGCGATCGAACGCCAGGCCGGTCTCCGGGACCTGGCCGAAGAGGCCATTGCAATCCGTGAGTCCGGAGATCGAGGAGGTGCCTGGCGCTTTCTTCGGGACGAGGGCGAACGCCTTGAACTTTTTCTGGTGCTGCTGGAAGAGGATGAGAACGATGGCAAGCTACCGTCTTTCATCCGCGACCGCATGAAATCCGGCTGGTACCCTCAGAAACCTGCAGTTCTGGATGTGGGCAGTGGTTACAGATTGGTCGCTTGGCCACGGGTACAGGGTGCCGGCTGGCTCAATCCCCGATTCTTCCGGGCTATAGAGCTGGGGCTCGCCTTGCTGATGATTTCCCTGGCGTGCTGGTGGATTGCCCGCCTGGTATCGCGCCCCCTCAAGCATATGGAAAGCACGGCACAGGCGATCGCCGGCGGCGATAAATCTCTCAGGGTCAGTGATAAGATCGCCCAACGCCGGGATGAGGTGGGGCAACTGGCAACCGCCTTCAATGCCATGACGGAGCAGCTCTGCAGCTTGCTGGATCGCCAGAAACATTTGCTACGGGATATTTCTCACGATCTCAGAACGCCGTTAACCCGCCAGCGTATCGCCATCGAGCTGGCCAACGAGACCGGTGCGGACGAAGAACTGATGGCAAGCATTCTGCGCCAGAACGAACGGCTTGAAACCATGACCGGCCAGATACTGACGCTGTACCGGGTGACCGAAGCTGGCGGTGATATCGAGCGCGAGCCCCTCCGGCTGGTGCATGTGATCAATCAGGTCCTGACGGATGCCGCAGACTACGCTGAACACCAGGGCGTTGACTGCAAACTCCTGGTGTCCCCGGAAAGTTCTCGGGCATCGGTGCTTGGGGATGAAGGGCTTTTACAGAGAGCGATCGATAACATTCTTCAGAATGCCCTTGACCACACTCCACCGGGCAGGGCCGTTCATCTGGCCCTGACGGTTACCGATGACTGGTTGACGCTTACGGTTGATGACGAGGGGCCGGGGGTTCCTGATGAAGTGATCGGCCAGCTTTTCGAGCCGTTCTTCCGGGCGGACAAGTCTCGAGGAGGCAAGGGCTGGGGGCTGGGCCTGGCCATTGCCAGAGACATTGTTGCCGCTCACGATGGTGCCATTGCGGCAGAGGCCGGTGAGTATGGTGGCTTACGGGTGACGGTTCGTCTGCCGGTGTTTTTCGGAGCTGGTTGATTCCGTCTGCGGATCGGACGGCTTCAGTTTCTCTGCACCGGAAAAGTCGATACCCTCTTGCAGCTCGTCCTCGTCAAAGCGGATCCCGCAGGCTGCCTTGCGGATTCTTGCAGGTTTGGCGGTGCCCGGGTTTTTGTACTCGTCTTCGGATGCCATAGGTCGTTGTCCATGAAAAAAGATTACCCCATCCCCGCAGGATACCTTGAGCGTGAAACGGAAGTGAAGAAAAGCCGGTTCATTGCCCGGGTGGCCCCCGTGACTTCGCGGGATGAGGTGAAGGATTGGCTGGAACAGGCGCATCAGGATCATCCGGATGCCCG